>JAITRD010000299.1 GCA_031288575.1 Treponema sp.
GGCGGGGCAAGGACGGTGCCTTCCAGGGTTACCGGGGCGCCCTCTTTGAGGCCCTCAACAAAGCCGATCAGTTTATCCAGCCCCAGGATATAATAGGTAACATTGTCCTGTTCCAGGCTTATGTAGCCCTTACTAAAGCCAAGATTTCCCTGCACAGTTACCGTTTCCGGGGCCTCGTTCCGGTTTTGCCGGAGTCCGGGCATCCCGGGGCCCCACGGCCCCGGAGGGCCCCAAGCCTGGGCAGTCAAGGTTCCCGCAATCAGGACCGCCGTCACCATAAGACAGATTCTTCGTTTCATCACCATTTCCTCGCTCAATTCAGCATGATTCTGTTTTACCGTCAAAGTAAGTCAACGACTCATTTGGTTTTATAGCAAAAACCGTACCAACTCAAAAGCCAGGCCTTTTGCCGTCTAATCGCCTCAAAGAAACAACAAGGCCCGCTTGGCATGATTTTTGCATCTTCTCCGGCAAGGAGATATTATGAAAAGTACCGGTTCCTTCATTTTGTTTGCCGCGGCGGATCCCCGGGCAAATCCTGGCGGCTTGATAAAAGCACGGGCTGCCGGGCTTTCTTTTTTAGCCCTGATCCTTATCTCCGGCTGTACCGCAAAATCCGGGGGCGCCAAGGCCTATGAATACGCGGCTATTAGCCGGGGCGCCCTGGAAAAGACCGTGTCCGCTTCGGGGACCCTCAATCCCGTTTCCACGGTAAATGTACTGCCCCGGATGAGCGGCAAGGTGGAAAAAATATATGTGGATTATAACGACACTGTCCGCAAGGGGGAGGTTCTGGCGGAGCTTAATACGGATATGCTCAAACTTCAGCGGGAACAGCAGTCCGCCGCGGTGATTAAAGCCCGGGCAAACTATGAACTCCAGCAAATAAATTACCGGAGCCAGGAAAAACTCGCGGAAAAAAACCTTATCTCCGAATACGAGTTTAAAACCGGCAAAACCGCCTTGGACATTCAGGGGGCGGAACTTGCCGCGGCGGAGGCAAGTTTCAGGGTCATTGAGACGGAGATCAACCAATACGCCTTTATCACCTCCCCCATAGACGGCATTATCCTGGAACGGAACATCAGCGAAGGGGCAACGGTGGTAGACGGTTCCAGCAGCAATTCCTCAAGCATTTTTACTATCGCGGAAAATCTTGAGGAAATGCAGATTGAGGCCGGGGTGGGGGAACTGGATATTGCCGGCATCTATAAAGGCCAGGAGGTACGGTTCACCCTGGAAAGCCTGCCGGGCCGAACCTACACGGGGATGGTGGAAACCAAACGGCTTATGCCGACGGTTCAGGATAACGTGGTAACCTACAAAGTGATCATCAATGTGGAAAACCAGGACGGCTCCCTCCTGCCGGGGATGACCTGCGCGGTGGATTTTATTGAGGAACGGAGCGAGGGCATCCTCCTGGTTCCTAACGGGGCTCTCCGGTACCAGCCCACGGCTTTGAGCGCCGGGGAAATTGCCGACCGGGTCTTTTACGCGGGCCTGCAGGGCATGGATGAAACCCGGCGGGCCGCGGCCCTGGAGGCCCGCCGGGCCCAAAACGCGGCCCAGGCCCCGGCAGCCCAAAGCGGCGGGAGCCAGGGGGGCTTAGCGGGCCTGGTTATGCCCGTCAGAAATCCCCGGGAGGGACCTGCCGGCCCCGCCCCGGGAAGCCCCGGCGGCCAGGGCGGTTCCGGCAGCAGGGGCACGGCCAATAGCGGGACCGGTTCCGGGGCCGGCCCTGCCGCGGCCCCTGCCAAACCCCTCTGGTACCTCAGCGACGGGGGGAACCTGGATTGCCTTTTGGTGCAAACCGGCATCAGCGACGGTTCCTATACGGAGATCCGGCCCGCCGGCCCCGGGGAGCGTGATTTGGAAGGGATGCGGATTATCCTGCGGGAGAAGCTTTAAAATGGCGGTAATTGAAATGCGGAGAATCAAACGGATCTACCGCCTTGCGGCCCAGCCCGGGGGCAAGAGAAGCCAAAACGAGGAAGTGGTGGTCCGGGCTTTGCGGGGCCTCGATTTTTCCGCCGAATCCGGGGAATTTGTATCGATTATGGGGCCCTCGGGATCGGGGAAATCCACCCTCATGAATATTTTGGGCTGCTTGGACAAGCCCAGCGCGGGGACCTATACCCTGGACGGGGTGGAAACCACCCGTTCCGAGGGGGATGCCGGGGATACCCTGGCCCAAATCCGCAATAAAAAGATAGGTTTTGTGTTTCAGTCCTTCAACCTCCTGCCCCGGACTACCGCCCTGGAAAACGTGGAACTTCCCCTGTTTTATAACCGCTCCGGTTATAACCGGAACCGGAAGGAACGGGCCATGGCGGCCCTGAAAGAAGTGGGCCTGGGGGAACGGCTCTACCATGTCCCCTCCCAGCTTTCCGGGGGCCAGCAGCAGCGGGTCGCCATTGCCCGGGCTATGGTGAACGATCCCGCCTTTATCCTGGCGGATGAACCCACGGGCAATCTGGACACCGAAATGACCCTGGAAATTATGGGCCTTTTCCAGGCCCTCAACCGGCGGGGAAAAACCATCATCATGGTAACCCACGAGATGGAATTGGCGGCCTATACGCAACGGGTTATCACCCTCCGGGACGGGACCCTGGTTTCGGATATCCCGGTGACTGAAAACCGGGACGCGGCGGAGGATCTGGCCCAATGGGAAAGAACCCATGCCCATCTTAGGGGAAGCCCGGAACAGGAGGCCCAGGCATGAATCCTTTGCAGTTATTTTCCGTTTGTTTGAGAAGCATCGTCCGTAACCGGATGCGGAGCCTCCTCACCTCCCTGGGGATAATTATCGGGGTGGGTTCGGTGATCATCATGGTGGCCCTGGGGGAGGGTTCCCAGCGGGAAATCGAGGCCCGGATCAGCGCCATGGGGACCAACCTGCTTCAGATCATGCCCCGGCGGTTCATGATCCGCATGGCCCCCGGCCAGGGGGGAAACGCCGCCCTGGCCCGCCCAAACCGGCTCACCCTTTCGGACGCGGTAAAGGTCAAAACCGAGGCGAGCTATGCCCTGGGGGTTTCGGGGGTCAGCCAGCGGAACTTTACCGTTATCGGCCCCCTGGGAAGCGCCTCGGTCGCCGTGGCGGGGGTGGAACCGGAGTATCTTACCATCCGGGGGCGGAGCATTGAAGCGGGAAGCCTTTTTACCGGCGAGGACCTGGGGGCCCGGAATAAGGTGGCGGTCCTGGGAATTACCACCGCCGCCAATCTTTTCGGCCTTGGGGAAGGAGCCCCCGGCTCCGGGGATGGATATGGCAGCATTTTGGGACAGCAGTTCCGTATCGGGACCAATCATTTTACGGTTATCGGCATCCTGGATAAAAAGGGGACCGACGGCGGCGGGAACGATCAGGATGACGTAATATGGGTACCCCTTGATACCGCCCTGTACCGGCTGAATAACTCCAGGAATATTAACACCATTGTTATGGGGGTAGCGGGTAAAGAATATATGGAAGCGGCCCAGCGGGAGGCGGACCTTATCCTCCGGGAAGCCCATAAGCAGAAGGAGGAGGACACCGCGGATTTTGAGATCATGAACAGCGCGGATATGATCGAAATGGCTACCGAAACTTCCCGGACCCTTACTACCCTTCTGGCGGCCATTGCCGGGGTATCCCTCCTGGTGGGGGGCATCGGGATTATGAATATCATGCTGGTCGCGGTTACCGAAAGGACCCGGGAAATCGGCATCCGTATGGCTGTGGGGGCCCGGAAACGGGACATCCTTTTCCAATTCCTCACGGAATCCGTTATTTTAAGCCTCCTCGGGGGGCTTATGGGAACCGGGCTGGCCTTTCTGGTGTGCCGCGTCCTCCGGGCTATGTCGATCCCCGCGGTGATCAACCCCCTCGTCGTTTTTATCGCCGCCCTGTTTGCCGCCATGGTGGGGGTGTCCTTCGGGTTTTACCCCGCCCGGAAGGCGGCGCGGCTTTATCCCATCGACGCGCTGCGTTACGAATAAGCGGGGAAGGAGAAATAAATGGGAATTACCATAAAAAGAAAGCTTTGGGCGGGAATCCTGCTGGGTGTTTTTATCGGATTTTGCGGGGCAAATGAGGGGATGGGCCTGGAAGAACTGCGGGATCTGGCTTTGAGCCATGCCCGGGGCCTTACCCGGCTTAATCTGGCTGTTGAAAACGCCATGCTGGAGGAAAAAACCCGGCAGTTCGGCAGCCTGCCTTCCCTGTCCCTGGGGGCCCAGGGCTCGATGAATCTCGGGGGGGAGACAACCATGGCGGAACGTTTCGCGGCGGGGGCCAGTTTCGGGGTGTCCCAGACCCTGTGGGACCGGGGGAAAAACGGGGTCCTCAAAGCCATTAACGGCACCTCCCTGGAAATCAGCCGGCAGGATGCCCTGGCGGAATATTACGCGGTCCTGGCCGGGACGGACGCGGCTTATTACGGGGTTTTGGAGGCCGCCGCTTCCCTGGAAACGGCGGATACCGCCCTGGAAGCGGCGGACCTGGCCTTTTCCATGGCGGAACTCCGCCTGGAAAACGGGATGATCAGCCGGGGGGATTATCTTCAGGCCCTGGCGGAAAGGGAGGCGAAGGGAACCGCCCGGAACCAGGCCCGGCGGGACCTTACCCTGGCGGAGGCGCGGCTTAAAAACCTTACCGGCCTGGGGGAAATTCCCCCCCTTGCCCCGGTGGATTTTGCCGCCTATGACGGGGTGATTCAACGGCTTTGGGGCCTTTCGGAACCGGCAATTGACGGGCTCTACCTTTCCCTCAAAGCCGCCGCCCTGGCCAATAACCCCTCCCTGGTTAAGGCGGAACTCCAAAACCGGCAGGCGGAACAGGCGGTAACCCTGGCAAAACGGGATTATCTTCCCAGCCTTAGCGCAAGCGTCTCCGCGGGGCTTAATTATTCCCCCCTTCAGGGCTTTGAAACCTCCCCGGGGCGGTTCACCCTGAGCGGCAGCATACCCCTGGATTTTTGGGTAACCGGGAATAATGTGGAAAAGAAAAAAATCGCCCAAACCCAGGCCGGCCTGGCATACCTGAACGCCGGGGCCGAATTGGACCTGTCCATCCAAACCGCCCTTTTGGACTGGATATCCCAGGCGGGTTCGGTCATCTCCTCCCGCCGGGCCGACGAATACGCCCGGCAGCATTACGAGTATGTCCTGGAACTCTACCGCCTGTCCCAAAGCTCCCTCTCCGCCCTTTCGGACGCCGCCGCCCTGGCCGGTTCAAGCCGGATCCAGCGGATCAAAGCCCAATACGGCTTCCTCTCCTGCCTTTCCCAACTCAGGAGCCTTGGGTGCTTTAATTCCGAGGAGGAACTCCTTGGATACCTGCCCTGATCCGGGTTATATAATTGGGGAGAATTATGAAAATACCGGTCAGGACTTCGTCGCGGGCGGCGGCCATACTCTGCTGGCTCCTCCTTTCCGCGCTAACGGTTTTTATTTTTTGGGCAATGGGGGACCGGGCGCGGCTTATCCGGGATAACGATAACGAGCGGCTTTTTAACATGCTTTTTACCAGCCTCCGGAGTTACGACGATTTCGGTTCCGTTATTGAATCCAATCCGATGTTAAGGGAACGGATCGCCGGTTTTGGAATCTACGGGGACGATCTGGCCCTAACCTATGCCTGGGGCAGGGTTCCCCCGGTTTTTGACGAGGACATACTGGAGGGCCCCCTGCGCCGGGAACGGTACGGCCGGTATACCCTGCCGGACAAACGGGGCGGGGGGGTTAAATTCATCCTGCATACCGACAGGGTCCTGCCGCCGCCTATGCCGCCTTCGGTTTCGCCCCCGCCCCGCCCCGCCCCCGAGCCGAACAAGCCCGGGGAGCGGCGGCACATGATCTTTATCCGGTCGGAGAACCGGCCCAATGCGGGAGGGGACCCGGATTTTTTCAATACCCTTTTTAGCGGCAAGTATCTTTATATTGATATTGCCCATCCCGCTTATTGGCGGGCCCAGACCCTAACGGTCCTGCTTTTCCCCCTCTGCGAGCTGGCCCTGCTGGTGCTGGTTTTTTATATCAGGAGCCTCTATTTACGCAACCGGGAATACCGGGAACGGATTGAAGCCCAAAAGAACCTGGTGGTCCTGGGGACTGCCGCCGGCACCCTGGCCCACGAAATCAAAAACCCCCTCCTGTCCATCCGGCTCCAGACGGGCATTCTGGGGAAGCTCTTTCCCGATGCGGGGAAGGAAGAACTGGCTATCATTAATGAGGAGGTGGACCGCCTTTCCGCCCTTACCTACCGGGTAAACGATTATCTCCGGGAGGCCGAAGGGGAGCAGGTTCCCCTGAACAGCTATGATTTTTTGCGGAACATTGCGGAACGGCTTTGCGGCAGGAATATCCTTGAGGAGGCTTCGGTCCGGGACGGGATGATCCTTATGGACAGCGATCGGGCCCGTTCGGTTTTTGAAAACATCCTCAGGAACGCCCTGGAAAGCGGCGGGCCCGAGGAGGCCCTGGGGGTCCTTATCGCCCGCCTGGGGGGGGCTCCCGACAAAACCGGCAGCCGGATTCTCATCACCGTCCTGGACCGGGGCAAGGGCATTCCCCCGGCGGAACTGAAGCGGGTCTTTGATCCCTTCTTTACCCGTAAAAGCACCGGCACGGGGATCGGCCTCAGCATTTGCAAACGTTTTACCGAAGCCGCCGGGGGGGATCTTTCCCTGGAAAACCGGGAAGGCGGGGGAATAAGCGCCCGGATTACCCTGCCGGAATATATTCTTCCAAAAGAAGAGGATAAATGAGGTAAGCCTATGCGGGTACTGATCGTGGATGATGAACGGCATATCCGGGAATCCTTAAAAAAGTATTTGGGCCTGGAGCATATTGACGCGGAGGTGCTTGAAACCGGGGAGGAGGCCCTGGGCTTCCTGGAAAGGGAGGCCTTTGACGCGGTGATCCTCGACCTCAGGCTGCCGGGAATAAGCGGCCAGGAGGTGCTGGAATGGATCCGCCGGCGGGGCCTGGTATCCCCGGTGATCCTCATCTCCGCCCACGGCCAAATACCCGACGCCGTGGCGGCGCTGAAGGCCGGAGCCCAGGACTACCTGGTCAAGCCCTTTGACCCCGCGGAGCTGGCGATCAAACTCCGGGCCCTGGTGGAAAACAAGCGCCGGGAAAACCGCATTGAAGCGGGAAACCGGACCGCCGCGCCGGCCCACCGGCTTATCGGGAAAAGTCCCGCCATGGCGGCCCTGGAAAGCCAAATAAACCGGATCGCCCGGACGGATGTGACGGTGCTTATCACCGGGGAGAGCGGGACCGGCAAGGAAGTGGCGGCCCGGGAAATCCATGCCCGGAGCCCCTGCCGGGACGAGCCCTTTGTGGCAATAAATATCGGCGGCATCCACGAGGGGCTCATGGAAAGCGAACTTTTCGGCCATGA
>JAITRD010000015.1 GCA_031288575.1 Treponema sp.
TACCGGAGGGTGTAAATTCTTTCCTTTTCGCTGTTTATAACCGGCAGGGTTACTTTTTTAATATTATCAATGATGCTTATTTGATTCAGGTTTATGGGGGAGGCAAATTCATAAACCCCGTCTTCCTGCGGGGCTATCCATTTTTTGTCCTCCGTTTCCTCCTGGCCAATGGCGTATAAGGTGGCGCTATCCTGCTGCAGCCAAATGCTTTCGGCGGAGTCGTTCTGAATAACCAGGAAAAAGGATCCGGTTACGGAGCTGGTTAATTGGGAGATAACCAGCGGGGTGATTTTTTCTTCCTCAAATTTCTGGTTTTTAATATAGTCCGTATCAAAATAAGGGATCGTTACCGAGCCAATGTTAATCCGGTATACGATATAAAAAGGAGTTCCGGTATCGCCGCTCGGAAGGATTTCTTCTCTAACGTCATTGCTGCCCGCGGGGACCCGGGCAAAGACGGTTTTATCCTGCTGGGGATTATCAAGGTAAACATCCGCGTCAAACTGGGAATTATTGATAAATTTAACATAGGTCAATCCGTCGTCGGATGATTCGGGAGCTTCAATGCCGTTGCCGGAAGGCTGGGGGCAGGAAATAAATAAGGCTCCCCCCAGGAAAGCCATAAGCGCCGCCCAAAAAAAGCTATAAGCCCCTCGTTTTTTTGCCATACAAAACCTCCCTTTTTGTAAAAACGTAAAATCCTGTAAAAAGGCCAAAGGACAGCCCGAAAAGGCGGCCCTTTGGCCTGTGCCCCCTCCGGGCAGTTTTAATTCAAATTTTTGAAATCAATATTCTCTAATTCGGTGATCTCTCCGACAGAAAAATCATACAGGCTGGTGCCGGTAACATGCACCTCATAAACCTTGTCCCCGTAAAACTCAAATGCCGGCAGATCCGCATTGACCCCCGCATCGGAGCCTACCTGATACAGCCCCTTGGATACAGAAAGTTTTTCCGCAAAGTCTGCATTCTGTTCGCTCCCTATCTGGGACATGGCAATTTCATACATTCTGTTCATGGCTGGATTTATCAGGCTTGCGCCGGTGGAGGTCCGCTGGGCGGTTCCCCCCTTTTTAAAATCCACCGCCCCGGCGGCGGGACCTGCCATATCATTATAAATGATCAAATAGGCCATCCCGGTTTTAAAGACCACGTTACTCAGAAAATCGTTGGCATTTATTTGATATTCAGCAACTCCGTCAGGCGGGGGGCCTAAAAGGCGGTTTACCAGCCATAAACGGCCCTGGCTGTTCCGGGGGAACACGCTGATAATTTCTCCCTTGGACCGTGAAAATTTTCTGAACACCGGGAATATATAATACTGGCCCGTATCCACATTAAAGGTGGTGCTTACCGTATCTTCCGCGGCGTATCCCAGGGTGTCCCCGTTGGGGCTGTCGAGCCGCAGTTCCACATTACGCCCCGTGTTCAGGTTGTTCAGGACGATTTTGTATTGCCCCCCCAGCTTTTCGTTGATGGGATACACAATCGGGTCCGACTCTGCCCGGGTATTGTAATAGGCATAGATCCGGGTAAAGGGGACCTGTTTTAAGGCGCTGCTGCTTAAGTTGTCCTTATGCTGGTTGTATTGGGCCTCGGTTATCAGCCAGAGGACAAAATCCCCGGCGCTGGAAAAAAGGGCGGGATCCTTTTTTAAACCCCAGGCGCCGCCCCCCGGGGGAATTCCGCTGATAAGGGTATCCGAAGCGGGCGGCCCCTTGAAGGCCACCAGCCTTTCGCTGGTGTTGTTTCTTACTTTGATGGAATAGCCGGTGGTGTAATTGGTCCAATCTACGCCGGAACCGCCGCTCCCGTTGCCCCCTTCTTCCCCGCCTCCGTTCGTGTCGCAGCCGGTCATAAACAGGCCGCCCCCCAGCAGGCAAAGCGCCATCAGGATCATTGCTAATTTCCCTTTCATGTTTTTCTCCTTTCCCAAAGCGGGATACGCTATAGGCATATAAATTACTATATTTTAGTTTGCTATTAGCCATATGTCAACCAAAGAAAAACAGGGGAATGAAAAAAAAGCTCATCCCCCAAGGAGGGCTAAACTTGACCCACAAAATTCTGTGCAATTCCCACAGGGGAGGGGGTTATATGACTATTAAAGTAAGGTAATTTGATATATATTGGCTTTGAGCATATTTAACCGGCTCATTATCTTAGCCTATAGCGCATTTTCAAAATATCTTATTGGCTATTAGTTTATTGACATGGCGTTGAGGCAAATTTTTATTTTGAATTTAAAAAAATTCAGAAAAACAGAAGGAATTTCTCAAATGAAGCTTGCCGAACAATGCGGTACCTCTCCCAGTTATATCGGGGAAATCGAAATCGGCAGGAAATTTCCCTCCGTTGAGATGATTGACAAGATTGCCAAGGCCTTGCAACTGGAACCCTACCGGCTTTTTGTGGATACGGCGGACAGCGGTAAGGATAAGCCTGTCGAAATTACCGATTTTTTAAACGATTTGCCCGATGACATTAAAAAAGAGCTTTTTAACCGCCTCATTTCCGGCATCAACGACAGCATTGCCCGGATTTTAACCCCAAATCAAGGCGGGCCCGAATCTAATTGACAATGTGGAAATAAACACACAAAATACGGGGAGTTACGGAGCGTCTTAATGGAGTTACCCTATGCGCTTGGCAAAAATCACCTGGCCCCGGGCGGAGGCCTATTTTAAAACCCATGATACCGTTTTAATCGCCATCGGCAGCATCGAATGTCATGGCCGGCACCTGCCCCTGGGGACCGACACCCTTATCCCCGACCGGCTTTTGGAACTTTTGGAGGAAAAAAACCAGGACATCCTCATCCTGCCCACCATACCCTACGGGTCCTGCGACAGCCTGGAGCCCTTTCCCGGGACGATCAACCTGGGATCGGATCTGCTTTACGGGCTGCTCCGCCGCGTCGTCGATAACCTCCGCCTCCACGGGGCGCGGAAGTTTATCGTCCTGAACGGGCACGGGGGCAATGTCAGAACCATTGAACGCCTCGGCATTGAACTGGACCGGGAGGGCTGCCTCCTGGCCCTCCTCAACTGGTGGCTTAACGTGTGGGAAATGGATCCCGCCTGGAAGGGGGGCCACGGAGGAGGGGAAGAAACCGCGGGCATTTTGGGAATCGATCCCTCCCTGGTGGATGCAAGCGAAATAAAGGACATGGTCTTAAAGGACGTGTCCCCGGGGCTCAAAGCCACCGGGTTTCACACCGTGGTTTTTAACGGGGTCCAGGTAACGATTCCCCGGCTTACCACCCATGTAACGGATAACGGCTGGATAGGGCCGGACCATCCCAACACGGCTACGGCGGAATGGGGCAAGAAGATGCTGCAAACCATGGCGGATTACCTTGCCGGTTTTATAACGGAATTTGAAAAGGTGTCCCTCCCCAAAACCTAAACTTGACTTACAAATCTTGACCTACAAATTAGGAAGGAAAAATGAACAAAGACCAAATGCTGTCCCTGATTGAAGAATTGTCCAACGCCCCCGGGGTATCCGGCTTTGAGGACGAGGTCGTGGCCCTGCTCCGCCGCCATGCCGCGGGGCTGGGAGAATTGAGCGAAGACGCCATGCGCAACCTCTATGTAAAGCGCCCCGCCGGAAAGGAAGGGCTGCCGGTATTGCAACTGGACGCCCACAGCGATGAAATCGGCTTTATGGTCCGGGCAATACGGCCCAACGGGACCCTGGACTTTGTAACCCTGGGCGGCTGGCCCGCGGCCAGCATTCCCTCCCACCGGGTGTTGATCCGGAACAGCGACGGCGCCTATGTTCCCGGCATCGTGGCAAGCAAGCCCCCCCATTTTATGAACGAAGCGGAGCGGAAGGCTTTGCCGGAAATCACCAGCATGGCCATTGACATCGGCGCTTCGAGCGACCGGGAGGTGCGGGAGGAGTACCGTATTCCCGTTGCCGCGCCGGTAATCCCCGATGCTGCCTTTGAGTACCAGGCCGCCCATGACATCATGATCGGCAAGGCCTTTGACAACCGTTTGGGCTGCGCCGCGATTGTGGCAACCCTCCGGGAACTGGCCGGGGCGGAGCTTGGGGTGGAACTTACCGGCGCCTTTGCTTCCCAGGAAGAAACGGGACTCCGGGGCGCGACCGTAACCGCCCAAAGGGTTAAGCCCGATATCGCCATCTGCTTTGAAGGCTGTCCCGCGGATGATACGGTAATGGAAAGCTATGCCGTTCAGACCGCCGTCAAAAAGGGGCCCATGCTGCGCCATATCGACGCCCGGATGATCACCAGCCCCCGGTTCCAGCGCTTTGCCCTGGACATGGCCGCCCGGAAGGGCATCCCCGTTCAGGAAGGGGTCCGCACCGGCGGGGCGACCAACGGCGGCGTCATTCACCTCAGCGGAAAGGCCGTGCCCGTAATTGTGATCGGCATCCCCAGCCGCTATATCCACACCCATTACAGCATCGCCTCTTACAGCGATTTTGAAAACGCCGTAAAACTGGCCTGCGAGGTCATCCGGGCCCTCAGCGGCCCGATCATTGAGGGCTTCTAATAAAGAAGGGGGAGCGCCGCAGGGCTCCCGCATTTACTTTATAACCATCTGTTAAACAGTAACAAAAATATCCGTCTGGGCGGGCAAGATTCCCCAGGGGGTCACGCTTGCTTTGCACGAGAAGGCTTTGTCGTTGTCCTTGAGGGCGGATGGTGCAAAGCTTCGGTATAGGACCCGCAGGGTCCTCAGTGACCCCCTGGGGAATCTTGCCCGTCCAGACGGCCTTATTGTTCCGTTTGGGGGGTTTAGGCGGTAAAGGCAGGTTCCTTGAGGGGGAAGATCTTTCTGATGACGGGGAGATGACGGGCTATCTGCCACAAGGAAGGGGGGTGGTGAGGGGTTTAAGAGTTTTGCTATCATTGCGGTGGCTTCCGCTACCCCCGCTGCGGGTTCGGAATTTTCCAATGGCCTTTTTTATGATTTTCTGGGGTTTTTTATGTGAATTTCTGGACAAAGGAAACAGGATGTGGTATATATGATTATAACTCCCCTTGTGCCGGGAGCTGCGGAGAGATCCCCCCAGGGGTTCTTTTTTAGAAAACAGACGGAGAGGAAAAAAGGAAAGATGCTCGTAATTCCTTATAATACAATGAATTTGGGGGGGCGGCGCCCCCCCGCCGGCGGTGGGGGTGGGGGTTTGTGGGGGGGGTGTTGTGTTTTTTTGTTTTGTT
>JAITRD010000235.1 GCA_031288575.1 Treponema sp.
GTCTCCTTATCGGTCCCCAGAATATCAAAACAGTCCTCATCAAGCCCCATCTTTTTAAGCATCAGCACCAGAATAACCAGCCCGAGCCCCGCCCCTTCGGAATCGTCCAGCACCTGGGACAGGGCGTCTTCCATGTTGTTATACTGCCGGGATCGGGCCAGTTTATCATGAATCCGGATCAGTTCGGTTTTGGTAACCACCACGTTATTACGGACTTCAATAAAAATGATGTTCCTCTTGTTCTGTAATACCAACTTGACATACAGGCCCTGTTCTTTCTGGAGCTGCAGATAATGACCGATATTACCGAGGGTGTCTGTCTTAAAGGAGATCATGCCCTGCTTGTAATCCGCAGGATTGGCCAGATCGAGTCCTTGCTCCAAAAAATAAATCCGTTTTGTATTGGCTTTTTTCGCGTTTACCGCCAATTCCTGCACGCAATATACGATATAATCCTTCAGTCTTTCCTGATGCACCAGTCTGAGGAAAACTTCCAGGACCTGTTCTATATAAACCTCAATCTCGTGGGGAAGCGTGAAAGTAGTTATTGTCAGCGGAATTCCGGATTGAACAGCCCGTTTTACCTTGGACTCATCAACCACCAACTCCTGCACAACCGCCATGGCGACCCTTCCTGATCTCTTTGCGTTGTTAAGGCTCCGGCCGGACTCCATAAACGTACCCGACGCCGACACCCTGACACTTCAGGGTACTATATCATGAAAGATCACCCTATAACAAGGTCTAAGCTTGCAGGATTTTTACTATATGTGTAGTATTATTACATGCAGGAACTCGGGATCCTGGAGATATTAACAGCTAGTTTTCTATTTCTACCGCTGCTCAGGTCCCATATCAAGCCGTTATGGGACCTGGAAGGTTTGATATGGCTGCCGGTGCTGGCCCTGGGCATCAGTATCGCCATCTTCCCCGCCTATGGCTTCCGCCCCGAATGCCTTCCGTTGCTGCTGTACGCCATAGTTGCTGTTATCAGAAACCGCCGCTCAATTATCGCAAGTCTTACCCGGGTACGGCATGATGATTTCCGTGAAGGGTCCCCTGTTTTGGCGGCTCTTTCCGCGATCATCCTCGCCGGAGTAACGGCCTTTGCCCTCTACTTTTTGCCCCTTCCCGATACCGCCCTGCTTACCGGCGGGGTACGGACGATAAGCCTCCAGGATCCGTCCCGTAATGAGGAGCTTTTTATCCGCATATACGGCCTAGAGGGAGAGGCCGGCCAATCCCCCGCCGGGTCTCAAAGAGCATCCGGCGGCAAGCCTGAGCTGCGGCCCCTCATGCTGCTCATCCCCCCGGTGGCGGGGTCCGTCGGTTTGATGGACCGGTTCTGCGGCAGCCTGCGGGAACGGGGTTTAACCGTCATGACCTATTCCCGGCGGGGCTTCGATTCCCCGGCGCTGGACGGAGAGGGACGGCAGCTCGGGCTTTCAGGGGGCAAGTGGTTCCGGCTGTTCCGGGCGATGTTCCGGGGTACGGTCATGGAAGGGGCCAATGCGGCGGGCCGATCCCTGGAAGAGGAGCGGAAACAGGACATAGGTTTTCTGCTTGCCCGGCTGCGGGACAACCGCAGGTTTTGGCAGTCCGTCCTGGAGGGAACAACGACGGATCATATCTTTCTGGCCGGATACGGCGCGGGGGGAGCGGCTCTGCTCCTGCTGAGCGGTTCCCCGGATTTTACCGTCCAATACCCGGCCGTCCGGGGGATTATCGCCGTGGAAAGTCCGGTTTTATCGGTGCTGCGGGGGGAAGAAGTGCCGGTTCCCATTGTACCCCGGGACGCGGGCTGGTTCCGTTCCCTCTGGGCGGGGCTTAGCGGCTGGGCCGCGGGGTTCCGGCCCAAAAAGATAAGCGCCATGACGGCTCTGCCCGATCCCGGAGTTCCGGTGTTGTTTCTGGTTTCCGGGTGGGCCCTCAATCCCCGGCATGGGGACAAACGGTATGAAACCGTCTTCCGGGTGTTCAACGCGGCGACAGGGCCCGCGGTGTTGGCGGCCATACCGGGATCGAATCCCCAGGATTACTCCGATATTCCCCTGAAGTACCCTATTTTCAATATCCGTTTACCGGGAGAAAACCCGGCGTTCCGGCAGTCCGACTATTCTATGCGCAGAACTACCGCTCTGATGTCAAATTTTACCGCCCTGATCCTTGAAGAAACGGCGCCGCCGGATTCCCGGGGAAGCCCGGGGAACAGGATTTTCATTCCCCCAAAAATCCTGTTTGACGATACCATCCATATCGAAACCGGTAGTACCTGGAATTATCGGAAAAAGGGGTATATACTCTAATCCATGACCACCCGACAACTGGATGCTTTTTTCCGGACCATGCTGGATATTGATGGTTTTGCCGCTGTTGACGCCTCTCTGAATGGGCTCCAGGTGGATAACGATGGCGCTGAAATCAGGAAAATTATTTTTGCGGTGGATGCCGGCCTTGAGACCTTTCAGCGGGCGGTCTCGGCGGGGGGGGAACTGCTGTTTGTGCATCATGGCCTCTTCTGGGGCGCGCCCCTCCCGCTGACAGGGACTCACCGGGAACGTATTCATTTTCTGCTCCGGCATAATCTGGCCCTCTATGCGGTTCATTTGCCCCTGGATCAGCATCCGGAACTGGGGAACAACGCGGGTCTTGCGGAACTGCTGGGAATAGAAAACCCGGAACCCTTTGGCCTCTATCATGGACGAAAGATAGGGTATAAGGGGACCCTTAAGGAGCCCCTGACCCTGGAAGAAGCGGTGCGGCGTATTGGTTTTGCCGGGAGGCCTCCCCTGGGGGTCTATCCCTTTGGTCCGGAAACATGCCGCACCTGCGGGGTCATCTCCGGGGGCGCCGCGGGAGAAGCCCGGGAGGCCATTGCGGAAGGGCTTGATCTCTACGTTACCGGGGAAATTGCCCACCCGGTATACCATGAGATTCTGGAGGGGCGTCTTAATATGATTGCCGGTGGACATTATTCCACCGAGGTCTGGGGAGTCCGCCGGGTAATGGAACGATGCGCCGCCCGGCTGGACGCGGACTGTGAATTTGTTGATGTGCCCACGGGCCTATAACCGGAGTAATACATGGCTGCTATAAACAAACGAATCTTTCTGCCTTTTCTGTTGACGGCCCTGATTGTCCTGGCGGATCAGGGGGTAAAGTCATTTATCGTTAAAAACTGGCCGGGTGACGGGGTTTTTATCAGGGATGTGTTTGAAAACGATATCCTCTGGATCATCCATGTACGGAACAAGGCTATTGCCTTTAGCCTGGGGGATAATCTTCCGTTTTCCGTGCGTCCGGTGCTTTTTATCATCCTCCCCCTGGTAGTATTAGGGCTTCTGGTGTGGTATTATTTAAAATCCAATGAATTGACCGGCCTCCAGCGCTGGGCCATCGGGGGGATCCTGGGCGGCGGGATTGGCAACCTGATCGACAGGATCTGGAGACCCGATGGGGTAGTGGATTTTATCAGCGTAAAATTTTATGGTATCTTTGGCTTTGAACGGTGGCCAACCTTTAACATTGCCGATGCCAGTGTGGTGGTCAGTGTCATCCTGTTTTTAGCGGCCATGATTGATACTTCAAAAAAACCGGAGGAAAAAAGAGCATGAGTAAAAAGACCAATACCCTGTGGTTTATCCTGGGGGCAACCGTATTTAACATCCTCGTCACCATCATCAGTTTTGTGGTGTTGTTTATCCTCTTTGTCCGTATTCTGGCGCCCGTACTGCCGGAATCCGCCGTCGCCTGGAGTTTCCCCGTTATCTTTATCAGCGCAATCGCCCTGTCCTTTATCATCTACCGCATCGTGCTAAAACAACTCTTAAAAAGGATAAATGTGGAAAAACACTTTGACCCCATCTTCGGCCCCAGAAGGGCCGCGTCAAGGAGGGATTAGGGGGCGGTCTTGCCTCAATAGCCGTCGGACATGGCGCGGTTAAGATCCCGCTGGTAAAGCTCCTGGTACACATAACTGCGGTTTCTGAGTTTTTCTTTGACGGTCTGGGAGAAGGGCATGTGGCGCCAAAAGATCCCCCGCACCTCCTTTTCAAGCTTCTGGATGCCCTCACTTTCCTTGGTCATCCAGATAATATAGTCCTGGATAAAATATTCCTTGAGATCTCCCTTTAGTTTCTTTGCGGCAAACCACTGGTAATAATTTCCCGTAAGCCCCTCTTCCATCCAGTAATAGGAGGCCTTTTCCTTGGCCACCTGCCAGCGAAGATCCGCCACCGCGGACAAGCTGGCAATGATCAGGTTTTTGGGGTACATGGGCAGGGCAACCCGGCCGCGGCTGGTCGCCCGGTTTGTCCGCTCAAAAGGTTCCCAGCATACACCAAGATCGCCATAGGTCGGCAGCAATACCACATAGGGAACGATACGATTCAGCCGGTTTTTGTAGGATCTGCAAAACGCCTCCGGATCAACGCTTTCAATCCAGGAGAATATGGAAACCACATTCTCCCTAAACCCGACATCATTTTGGCCGCAGTGAAAATACTCACCGGTCAACACGGGAAAATGATTCCCCTGCCGGCCAATGGTCATTTTGGCCATTTGCCGGACCGTTTCAAATTCGGTATCTACCGCCCGGACATCTACCGTAGCGGCACCGCCTGCCTGCTCAACCTTTTCCTGCAGGGTTTTTACATCCTCTTCGGCCTGGTAGAGATCCCGCAGAAAAATGTCCATATCGCGGTCTACTTTGAGAAGATGCTTGACCGACTCGTGCAGTTCAGCAAAGGCCCGTTTTTGAGCCTCGGTATAGCAGGCATTGATGCCGGGCAAACCGTCAAGGGGAAAATGCTCGGTAATGGTGTTAACCCGGTCTTTGAACGATCTTTCGATATTATTCCGCTCCTCTTCCTTCGCTTTAAGCAGCGCCCTGGCGCCGTCCCGTTTCCCCATGGCCTTATCCACCAGCTGTTGCAGCTTGATCTGAGAGTTGTTTTTTGCGATCCTGACCTCATCGGTAGCGGAATTCCGCACCTCCCCAATCCCGACCGCCTTAAACCACTCGTCAAGGTAATAAATCGGCACCGAAAGTTCGTTATCCACCACTATTTTGGAAAAAAAGGTCCGGTCATCGGTGTTCAGAAAGGTCGGATGGAGAATCCCAAACCGGAGCAGATATTTTTTGGGATCCGGGATTTTCCCCGATGTTTTACGGGCCACGCCGGCAAGAAAATCCCAATACACGGTGGAAAATTGCTGACGGAACACGCTTCGATCCTTGGGATCTTTAGTATTGATATACTTTTGAAGAATCGTATGTACCCGCTGGGCGATATCTCCTTCTCCTGAAAGGGCTATTTTATAATAATTCGGGTCGTTGAATCCGTTATGAGGGCTTGCTTCGAGGCGTTTGGTAACCGCGGGAAAGGCCTTTTCCTGCAGGTTGACCTCCGAATCTTCGGCATTTTTTACTTCATCGATGTCTTCGTCAAAAACATCGGCAAAATCAGGGGGTGAGGATTGAGCCGAAGCCTCATGCGCTCCGTCTATGCCAAGCAGACCGGCAATTTCCGGGTCTATTTCTCCCTCAAATATCGTATTTTGTCCCATTACAATAGTTTAACCTAAACGGTCTAATTATGTTATAAGGATTTTATGGATACCTGTCAAGAATCAAGCGGATTCTGACGGATAAATGTATAGAAATTCGTATTTCCTATTAGAATAATGCATGGCATTTTATTCTTGCGCGGGCCCTAAAGTACTTGACGTGGTGTATCGGAGGTACCAATATTTTAATTGATATTCTTTCATACGTTTGATATGTGTCAATTTAACCCAGTGGCTTTACTATTCTGAATCCATTCTATCGGGATGTATAATTTTTCATACAATTATTGAAGCTAATTTCATAATAGCATCACGGCATTAATAGGCGATGAAGCCCAGGGATTTGTATCCCTTCAGCCGTTTGCCGTACATGCGGAATAACACCGGAACCATCGCGTCAACATAATCGTAAACCCGGATTTCCTTCTTGCCGTAGTAGACCCGGTTAAGCCGTC
>JAITRD010000025.1 GCA_031288575.1 Treponema sp.
GACGTGGCGGGCTTCCTCTTTCCCCCGGCGGGGGATTTGCAAAAACAGCTAACCCTCCCCGGGGAAGAATCCCTCAGGGGGCACCTGGAATTTTCCGCCCGTTTCTACCGGGCCCTGGCGGAAGCGGCGGGGTATAATCTGCGGGAACTGGAAAAGCGGTAGTCCGTCATTTTCCGCCCCGGGACCGCGAAACCGCGGCATTATGGACGGCGGTCCGCCATAGGCGGCGGAAGAACACCATCAGGGGGCCGGTGAAAAAGGCGCAAATCACCGTGCCAATGCCCACGGCGCTGCCGCTTATAAAACCGATGAAAACACAGCAGAGATCCGTTATTATCCGTATCCAGCGGAACCATCCGGGTTTTCCCAGCTTTTCGGAGATGATTACCCCCACCGCGTCATAGGGAGAAAGGCCGAGGGCCGCCTCCATATACAGGGACGCGCCGAAACAGAGCGGGATGATTCCGGCAGGGAGGGCCAGAATCCGGACGGGCCACAGGGAAAGGCCGGGGATAAGCCTAAAAAACCGGAGGAAAAAATCCGCCAGATACCCCACGCCGAGCATATTAAAAAGGGTGCCGAATCCGATTTTACGCCGGTCGGTAAAAAAAACCAGAACCATAAGCAGGCCGTTAAGGATTAACTGCCAGGTCCCAAAACCCAGGGCGGTTTTAACTCCGATGCCGATATTCATGCAGCTATAGGGATCGGTGCCGAAGGCGGCAAGCCGCATAAGGGCTATGCCGAAACCCATAAGGATAACCCCCGAAAGGGTTA
Organism: Treponema sp.; assembly: GCA_031288575.1. Classification (GTDB taxonomy): domain Bacteria; phylum Spirochaetota; class Spirochaetia; order Treponematales; family Breznakiellaceae; genus JAITRD01. Next base: position 778 of record JAITRD010000025.1, read on the forward strand.
TAACAATACGGAACCGGAAAGAGGGGGTTTTGTCTTTTTCGGTAAGGCTGAATTCCGGCTGAATAAATTTCTCCTTCGTCCCCTAAAGATTAAAAAACAGACCACCGATACTAGAGGCAAGCGGAGGATAATACCTCTCGTTACTGACGGTGCGCGCGGACCCCGGTCTGCCAGGCCTTGGTCCGACGACGTCCAGGCGCATCGTCTTTTTTTGTCCCGGAACCGCGGGGGGTTCCCCATCCGCGGCATTCCGGGACAAATCTTAACTTTGCCGGTAATGTTCCAAAAAGGCCCCTAAACGCCCGGCGACGCCGCCCAGGGTTTCCTTATCCGGCAGAAAAACGATACGGAAATGGTCCGGCTCTTTCCAGTTAAAACCCGTGCCCTGGACCAGAAGCAAATGCTGTTCCCGGAGCAGGTCCATGATAAACTGTTCGTCGTTGGTAATCCCGAAACGTTTTACGTCAATCTTCGGAAAACAATAGAGGGTCCCCCGGGGCACGACCACCGACAGGCCGGGAATGTCATTGACCAGGGAGACGGCGATATCCCGCTGTTCCTTGAGGCGGCCCCCGGGCAGGACCAGATCATTAATGCTCTGATAGCCCCCCAGGGCGGTCTGGATGCCGAACTGGGCGGGCACATTGGCGCAGAGCCGCATATTGGAAAGAATATCCAAACCCTCACTGTATCCGGCGGCGCTTTTTTTATTCCCCGAAAGGGCCATCCAGCCCGCCCGGAATCCCGCCGCCCGGTAGGCCTTGGAAAGGCCGTTAAAGCTGACCGTGAGAATTTCCGGATCTATGGAAGCCATGGGGATATGTTTGGCCCCGTCATAAACGATGCGGTCGTAAATTTCATCGGCAAAAAGGATGAGATCCCCCTCCCGGGCAATCGCGGCGATCCCCTCCAGGACGGAACGTTCATAAACCGCGCCGGTGGGGTTATTGGGGTTGATGACGACTATGGCCTTGGTACGGGGGGTAACCTTAGCCCGTATATCCTCCAGGTCGGGGTTCCACAGGGCCTGCTCGTCGCAGAGGTAATGCACCGCCCGGCCTCCCGAAAGGGTTACCGCCGCGGTCCACAGGGGGTAATCGGGCATGGGAACTAAAACCTCATCCCCGGCATCCAAAAGCCCCTGCATGGACATCATAATAAGCTCGCTTACGCCGTTTCCGATAAAAATATCCCCGATTTCCACATCCATTACCCCTTTGGACTGGAAATCCTGCATAATCGCCTTCCGGGCCGAAAAAAGCCCCTGGGAATCGCAGTAACCCTGGGCGTTCCGCATATTGATGATGATGTCATGGATGATCTCGTCGGGGGCGTTAAACCCAAAAGCGCCGGGGTTGCCGGTGTTCAGCTTGATAACCTGGAAACCTTCTTCCTCAAGGTGTTTCGCCGCTTTAAGGACCGGCCCCCGGATATCGTAACAAACATTGTCTAATTTAGCGGATTTATCAAAACTTCTCATGCGGAACCCCCGTATATCCATTGAGCGGCATTTCCCAGGTTTTTTTCCTGGACGGCCGCGTAAATTTCTGTCTCGATTTTCGCCGCTTCTTTGTTCCAATTATCCCGGGCGGGCAAAAATTTTCTAACCCGGTTTTGCCCTTCCTGAGCCGCGGCGTTGAACTCCGGCATCCGCTCGGGAAGCACCCGCCTAAGGACATCCTGGAGAAAAAAGGCGGATAAACCCGCCACCAGGGCGTCATCGGCGTTTTTAACCAGCAGCATGAACTGATCCGCCGCGAGGGCAAACTGCCGGTCAAGGAGCAGGCTGAAGCCGTAGTACCACCGGAGCCACTGGGCTTGCTCCCGCCGGTATGCCCCCGCCGCAAGGCGCCCGAAAAAAAAATCCACCGCCCCGGGGATATCCTTGCCCAGAATCCGGGCGGTCCCGAAAATCAGGGCGTTGGCTTCAACAAGGGCGGGCTTAACCGTTACGGTTTTGTTTTCCAGGCTGATAACAGCGGCTGAATCGGACAAAACCAGATAGGTATTGGCCAGGAGCCGGACCAGATAGGGGCGGTAATGCCCCTGTTGAAACACCCGGTTTTCCAGATATTGGGCCAAAGCGGGCCAGTCTTCCCGTTCTATAAGATTAAAAAGCCGGTAATGGGAAAAATAAAACACCTCAAGGGCCGTAAGGAAGACAGCCAGCGCCAAACCCAGCGGCCAGGACACGCGCCAAAAGCTCAAGGTAACATCAATGCCCGCTATTAAAACAGGAATTAAGCAAAGGATGCCTAAAAGGGAAAAAAGAATTATATTACATATTATGAAAACGGATTTGAATTTCAACCGTTATTTCCCCTATACTAAATTACTATCCACTATACTCAATAATAGCCGAAAATAAAAGGAATTGCTAAGTCAACATTGATTGACGGATCTAAATTAAGGATAGAAAATGAAGACCTATTTGGTTCAGGAAATACCGGCGGGAAGTTTTTTTTCCGCGCCCGTATTCATCGACAACCAATTTGTTGTTACCGCCCCGGAAATGCCCTTTTCGGAAGAGATTATCAAAGCCCTCAAGACTTGGGACTTTAAAGAGGTCAAAAGCAACGGGGAATCCGGGGACAGCTATGTCGGAGAGGAGGGGCTTGTCGAAAAATGGATAGAATTAAGCGATAACGACAGGATTCAGCGGGCGGAGGAATTTTACCAGGAATTCCATGAATATGTGGAGGATCTTTTTACCCATATTACCATTGCCAGCGCCCTGGACTTTAAGTCTGTGGCGGCAAAGATAAAATCCGTCTGCGAAATAGTGAGGGAGGACCGCCGCTTTCTCCTGCGGATTCAAAAGTACTCTGAAGCGGGGCTCTCCCAGAATTACCTCGCCTCCCACGCGGTTAAATCCACCATCATTTCCCTTATTATCGGATTTTATTTAAAATTGCCCCCCCACCGGCTCATTGAACTAGGGGTTGCCGCCCTGCTTCATGAAGTGGGCATGCTCAAACTCCCCTCCCAGACCTACCTTTCCTCCCGGGCCCTTTCCCCGCAAGAACGCAAGGCCATCCTGACCCATCCGATTCTGGGCTTTAATGCCCTCAAAGCCTTTGATTTTCCCCTCACCATAAGCCTTGCCGCCCTGGAACACCATGAACGGGAAAACGGCAGCGGGTATCCCCAAAAGCTTACGGGGGATAAGATTAGCCTTTACGCCAAAATAATCGCGGTGGCCTGTTCCTACGAGGCGCTGACCACAAACAGGCCCCATAAAACAGCCAAGGACAGCCATACGAGCATGCTGGACCTCCTCAAAAACGAGGGCAAGCAGTATGACGAAACCGTTATCCGGGCTTTAGTTTTTTCCCTTTCGATTTATCCTATCGGGCTTTACGTGCTCCTTTCCTCGGGGCAAAAGGGCCAGGTGGTGGATATAAACCCCGAAAACCCCCGCTTTCCCATTGTGCAAATTTTCGGGGAACCAAGCGTTGACGGCAAAAACAGAACCGTAAACACTTCTCCGGAGGGGGTTACCATCGTCCGTCCCCTGACCCGGGAAGAGACGGGTACCTAAAATGGAGGATCCCTTCCCTGCCATTCTGATCATCCTGGGGCTCCTCCTCTTTTCGGGGCTCATATCCCTGGCGGAAACGGCCCTGGCGTCCTCCCGAAAACCGCGGCTGCGGGCCCTGGCGGAGGGGGGCGGCAAAAAATACCGGCAGGCCCTGAAAGCGGCGGAAAATTCCGGCCCCCATCTTTTGGCGGCCCGGATCTGGCTTATCCTTTTAAGCATCGCCGCCGGCGCTCTGGGGGGCCGGAGCATAACCTGGGTTTCCCAGGCCCTAAGCCGGCGGTGGGAACATCTTGCCCCCTATGGGGAACTCATAGCCGGGGTGCTGGTTTTGGCGGGAATTGCCGCCGCCGCGGCGCTTCTGGGAGACATACTCCCGAAACAGTTGGGCCGCCTGGCCCCCGAGGGGATCATCCCCCGGATACTGCCCCTGCTCCACTTCCTTACCCTCTTTTCCTACCCCTTTATCCGGCTTTCCGCCGCCCTGTCGGACCTTTTGACCGGGATTTTCCATCCCGAGAATACCCCGGGAATCACCGAGGACGAACTGAGGATCGCCCTGATGGAGGGGGAAAAATCGGGGATCGTGGAAAGCAAGGAACGGACCATGGTAGAAGGGGTCTTTTACCTGGGCGACCGGCCGGTAGAAACCTTTATGCTCCACCGCTCGGAAATCTTTTGGCTGGACATAAACGCCGGCGCGGAAACGGTACGGGCGGCGGTGATAAAAAACCGGGAGCAGGAGTATTTTCCCGTGGCAGACGGCACCCTGGATGACGTTATCGGGGTGGCCTATGGGGAGGATATACTCCTGGCTTTTCTGGAAGGCCCCTGGCAGGGGCTGAGGGCGGTCATGCGGGAGCCCCGTTTTGTGCCGGAAACCATGTCCGCCCTCAAGGCCTTCGAGGTCTTTCGGGAGCAAAAAGAGAAATATATCTTTGTAATGGATGAATACGGCGGCTTTGCCGGGAGCCTTTCGATACAGGACCTGGTCGAAGGCATTGTGGGGCAGCTTTCCGTCCCTGCCCCGGAAGAAGAAACCATACTCCCCCAGGAAGACGGCGCCTGGCTGGTGGACGGCAGCGTCAATATTGACGAACTGGCCCGGACCATTTCCCTTTCAAGCCTGGTGGAGGAACACCGGAACAACCGCCCGGAATATCATACCCTTGCGGGGTTCATCCTGGAATTGTCCGGGGAGATCCCCAAAACCGGCGCCGGCTTCGACTATAAGGGCTTTCATTTCAAAATTGTCGATATGGACGGCAACCGGATTGATAAGGTGATGATCTATCCTCCCCC
>JAITRD010000286.1 GCA_031288575.1 Treponema sp.
GCCGTACTCGCGATAAAACTTAATAAACGTTCTACCTATCTGTTTTTTGCCACCCTGTTTATGCTGGTAGGTTTTTTCCTTTTTTTATCCGCCCTGGGGATCATCCCCGTGTCCTTTTCAAAGGCCTGGCCCCTTCTTTCAGTCTTTTCCGGCATGGCCCTTTTCCCCGCGGGGTGGCATAGGTACGGCGCCTTCCGCAGCCGTTATGTGGTTCCTTCCCTGACCTTTGTTTTTCTCGGTTCGATACTCCTTGTTTTTTCTTTCGATGTGGTCCCCTTTTCCTTCACCCAGTTTATGATTAACTGGTGGCCCCTTCTGGTGGTGCTGGGGGGGCTTATGCTGGTTCTCATTTCCCTGGGCACAAAAAATGACGCCGGGGATCAGCATTCGTGATTCTCCGAAACCCGGGCCGGGGGCTTTTTTCTCTCCCGGGCTCTTTTTTTTTATTTGCCCTGTGGTGGGGGTTTTTCCCCCTTTCCTGCGCCGTTATCCATACCCGGATTGCGGAAACCCCCCTTCCCCCGCCGGCGCCTCCCGAAGTTCCCGCCCCGGCCCGCCCCTCCGGAGGGGCGGGCGTCGCCGAGGAAATCCGTTCCCTCGTTGAAACCGGAACCCCCTCATCCCTCAGCAGGGCCTTGACGCTTATCCGGGAACGGAGCCTTGGGGGGAGCGAATTTGGCCGGATTATGACCGCCGTCACCGGCGTCCTGTTCCGGAAGGTGTACCCGGATATTGGGATTTCCCTCCTGGCCCCGGACCCTCCCCAGACCCATGGGTATACCCGGCTCCTCAGGAACGGAGAACGGGGAACCTATACGGCGCCCCCGGCAAACTCCGCGGATTATCTGGAAGGGGTTCTTCCCTTTTTGGCCCTTTTTTCCGAAACCCGGGAGGAACCCCTCCTGAAGGCCCTGCCGGATCTGCTGAAGGCGGAGGCAATAAACCCCCTTTCGGTTCTTGCTCCCCTCTTTATTGGCCGGGTGTATGAGCAAACCGGCCGTACCGCCGAGGCCGCGGCGGCCTACGAGCGGGCCTATGGCCTATCCCAGGATTGTTATCCCGCCGCATTGGGTTTGGCCCGGATTAACAGTGCCGGGGGAAAGGGGGAGGAGGCTGTCCGGCTTCTTTCGGAACTTGCGGGCCGTTATCCCGATAACATGACCGTGAAGCGCCAACTGGCCCTGACCTATTATCAAAACAGGGACTGGAGCCGGGCGGAACCGGCCATTGCGGAGATCCTCCGGCAGGACAGCCAGAACAGTGAATTTATCCTCATGCGGGCCAGGGTGCTGGTAGAGCAGGGCCTGTTTTTCCAGGCCCAGGCGCCCCTGGACGCATACGGCGCCCTTTATCCCCAGGACCGGCTCTATCTTTTTCTGAGGGCCCGGGTTCAGGCGGAGGGGTACCGGAACCGGGACGCGGCCTTAAATTACCTCCGGGCCCTCCTCGGTTCCGATCTTCCCGCCGATGACGAAGCGGCGGTTTATGCCATCCGCCTGTTCATGGAATCTTCCCGGCCGGAGGATCAGGATGAAGGCAGGGAACTGCTCCGGCGTTTGCTGGAGGCGGGAAATCCCCCCCTGCCGGTGATAACCATGGCCTTGCAGGACGCGATCCGCCGGGAAGCCTGGCGGGAGGCGCGGCCCTACCTTACCCGGCTGCTTAATGAACGGCGGTCCCTGCAGGATCTTTTGAACGCCTATAAAGTGGAGCGGGGTTTGGAAAACAAGACCGCCGCCCTTGCCTTTGCCCGGGAACTTTATGAACGGGACCCTTCCTACGAGGAGGGGGCTATTTCTTATATTGCGATCCTGATTGACACGGGCCGGCAGGAAGAAGCGGCGCGGCTCATCGAGGGCCGCCTTGCGAATGTTCCCGGGGGGACGATAAAAAGCCGGTATCATTATCAGCGGAGCCGCCTCAGGGGGAATGAGGAGGCGGCAATGAACGATCTCCAGTCCAGCCTTTTTGAAAACCCCCGGAACCTTTCCGCCCTGATCGCCATGTTCGAGATCTACCACCGCCGCCGGGACGAACGCCGGGCCGTTTATTACCTTAAACAAGCCCTGGCCCTGGCGCCGGGCAATGCCGCCCTCAAAGCTTATGAACAGGAATATGCCGCCCTCCTGGGCAATACGAGCTAGGATGGCCGGCTCCTTTAAGGCAATTTTGACTTTAAAAAAGAACTCCCTTGAATAAACCATCCAAAAAGATGATGATTATTACATACCCTGATGGGTCGGAGGCGTTATGCAAAAATATATATGTAATGTGTGCGGATATGTATATGATCCCGCGGAGGGAGACAATACCGCGGGAATTCCCCCGGGAACCCCCTTTGAGGATCTTCCTGCCGACTGGGTGTGCCCCCTTTGCGGAGTCGGGAAGGATTCTTTCGCTCCTGTCGATTAGGGCCATGCCATGTTATCCCGGGAAGATTTTGTTTTTACCATCGGCTATGACGGCCCGGCGGCGGTAGTTGACGGGCAGGCCAAAAGCAGGTATCGTTCCCTTTCAACCAGGGAATTGGCCGAGAAGGGATTGTTCCGGGCGGCCTACGCGTCGGCGGTGTATTCAAAGGATCCGGAGGATTTCAAAATCCTGGCAGCCTGTTACAATAAAACAGCCGGGACTTCCTACACCCCCGATTCATTTCCGGAGCGGCTTTTCGGGGTTTTTCCTGTGGAGGTAAAGCGGGCCATTGTTTTATAAGCACCCCAAAAAACGGAACAATAAGGCCGGCTGGGCGGGCAAAAAACTCCCGGGGGTTTTGCCCCCCCAGCCGCGTGTTTTTGTTTGGGTTTTAAATTAAAAAACGGGGCCCGTCAACCCCGCAAATTTTATGGTGTTGTCCGGA
>JAITRD010000064.1 GCA_031288575.1 Treponema sp.
TAATCAACCAGCTCCGATTCGGGGAACCGGACCGTGCCGTTAAAGGCCATGTGTTCGGTAAAATGGGCCAGACCCTGTTCATCATCCTTTTCCAGCACCGACCCGGCCTTGACCGCCAGGGTCAGATAGGCCCGGTTTTCCGGCTTCCGGTTTTCCAGGATATAATAGGCAAGCCCGTTTGGCAGGGTCCCCCGCCGGACTTCTCCCATAAAGGGAACCGGGTCTGCGGGGCTCCCTAAACCGCCGTATAGGGAGCTTTTTGCCGTGGTAGCGCAGGAAAAAATTCCCCCCAAAAGGGCAAGGAAAAACGCCAGGGTAACGAATTTTTTATTAAAGGAGCTAAACTTTAAGGAAAACATACTTACTAATATACTATTTTTTCATAATAACGTAAAATAGCTAAGGAATGCCCTTAAGATTTACTTTGACGGCATTAAACTGAAAATTTACCGGGAAGCTTTTTAGGCTGATCTAAAAAACTATTATTTTATATAAGGCGGTATGTGATGAGATTATTAACAAGATCCGATTTTGACGGGCTGGCCTGCGGCGCGCTCCTGGAATTCCTGGGGCTTATTGACGACTGGAAATTTGTCCACCCCAAGGATATCCAGGATGGCCTGGTGGAGGCTACGGATAACGATATTCTTGCCAATATTCCCTATATTAAGGGGTGCAAACTCTGGTTCGATCACCATTCCAGCGAGTCGGAACGGCTGGGGAAAAACATATATTTTGACGGAGTATCCAAAAAGGCGCCAAGCTGCGCCCGGGTAGTTTATGAGTATTACGGCGGGGACGCAAAACTCGGCCGGTTCCGGAACATGATTGAGTATGTCGATAAGGTAGATTCGGGGAATCTTACCAAGGACGAAATCCTGGACCCCAAGGGATGGATACTTCTGGGCTTTATCATGGATCCCCGGACAGGCCTGGGGCGGTTCAGGAATTTTACCATCAGCAACTACGATTTGATGAAAAGCCTGGCCATGGCCTGCACGACCAAAACCATTGATCAGATCCTGGACATGCCGGATGTAAAGGAACGGCTGGAGGCGTATTTTGAACAGCACAATCTTTTTATTGATATGGTAAAGGCCCATGCCCAAATTGATAAAAACGTGATCCTCACGGATCTGCGGGGGGTTGACCCCATCTATGCGGGAAACCGCTTCCTGATTTATACCCTTTTTCCGGAACAGAACATCTCCGTTTGGGTGGTGGACGGGAAAAACAAGGTCAACGCCGCCATTACCGTGGGTTACAGCATCCTGAACCGGACCTGCACGGTGGATGTGGGGAGCCTGCTCCTCAAATACGGCGGCGGCGGCCACCGCCAGGTGGGAACCTGCCAGGTAGATTACCAGGACGCCGGCAGGATTATCAAGGAAATTGTGGAAAAGCTGAAGGCATAAATTCGGGGACAGGTTTAGCCTTCAGGGCGGGGAGGCTCATAAACCGCCTCCTCCGCAATTTCCGTAAAACGGTTCACCAGCAAGATGAAATTCCGCATTTCCTTCTCGCCGTACTTGTTAATAATCTGCGACATCAGGGCATCCATGTTTTTCCCCGCCTTGTCAACCGCGGCTTCTCCCTTTTTTGTCAGGGTGATAATAATTTTTCGGCGGTTATCCCGGTCTGTTTCCCGCCGGATATAACCCCGGTTTTCCAGGCTGCCCAGCATTTGGCTTACCGCGGCCTTTGAAACCGCCAGGGCCTTATGCATTGCCTTATGGGTTGTTTGATCCGCCCCGTCCTTGTCCTTTTTTCCGCGGCACCCGATGCAGTTGAGGGCGGAAATTTCGCTTATCGAAAGGCCGCCGCATTCGGCGTTCAGCACGGCACGGAAAATAGAAACATTTGCTTTCTTAAAACAAAAAAGCGCGTGTAACAAATCCTGCTGCAGTTCATTCTTCACGGCCTTCTCCTGTATCCAAATTTTTTAATTGTTTGAATAAACGGAGGCTGAGACCAAAGGCGACAACGGTTGTAAACCCGTCGGCAAAGGGCTGGGAATACATAAAACCGTTAAATGCCCAAAGGCGGTTAAAAATAAAAAGGAGGGGAAGGTAAAAAAGGAAATCCCGCCCCATGGTTACAATAGTCACCATCAGCGGTTTTCCCAGGGCCTGGAAGGTCACCATCATGGTCATTTGAAGGCCGACAAAGGGCAATGACCACAGGGTTGCGTGCAGTAATTTGGTCCCCGCGTCTATGGTGACGGCGTCGCGGATAAAAAGGGTGATAATGCCCCGGCCCCAAAAAGCAAAAATAATAGTAAAAAACAAGGATAAAACCGTCGAATAAATCATGGTGATACGAAAACCTGCTTTGAGCCGCCCGAAATTTTTCGCCCCGTAATTAAAACCCGCGAAGGGCTGGTATCCCATGGCAAGGGCCATGATGAGCATAAAACTAATAGACCCCACCCGCTGGTTAATCCCGCTTCCGGCAATAACAAAATCGCCGTAACTTGCCGCGATCCGGTTTTTAAAAACCGCGCAAACCGTCATCACAATATTTGAAAGCGCCGCGGGAATGCCGATTTTCAGAATTTCCGCGTAAAGGCGGATAGTCGGTTTAAAGTCCCGGGGGTGTATCGACAAGACCGAACGGCGCAAAACGAAATGGAGGCAGCAATAAATCACCGATGCCGCCATCCCGATGATCGTGGCCCAGGCCGCGCCGGCCACGCCCCAGTCCAGCACCAGGATAAACAGGGGATCAAGGATAACATTAAGCACAATACCGATAAGCATGCCCTTGGTCGCTTTGGCGGTAGCGCCTTCGCTGCGCATCTGGCCGGAAAGGGCGATATTGAGAAGCGCCACCGCGATAAAGGCGTTAATGATGGAAAAGTAACTGTCCGCGTAGGGAAAGGTTACCTCGCTTGCCCCGCTGGCAAGCAAAAAGGGCTTTCT
>JAITRD010000074.1 GCA_031288575.1 Treponema sp.
GGTATCCCCGTCCACGGTAAGGCGGTTAAAGGAAAGCCTCACCGCCCGGCGCAGGGCCTTGTCCAGGAGTTCCCGGGAAATTGCCAGATCGGTGGTGATAAAGCAGAGCATGGTGGCCATATTCGGATGGATCATCCCCGAACCCTTGGCCATGCCCCCCAGTCGTACCGGCCTTCCGGCGATGTTTATTTCAAAGGCCCCGTCCTTTTTCCGGGTGTCGGTGGTCATGATCGCCTCCAGGGCCGCCCCGTGCCCCGCCTCACCCCCCCGCAGGGAATTCGCCAGGGCGCTTATCCCCGACTCAACGGCGGCTATAGGCAGGGGCACCCCGATGACCCCGGTGGAGGCCACCGCCACCTGGGCGGGGGGTATGGCGAATTCCTCCGCCGCGAGTTCCGCCATGCGCCGGGCCGCCAAAAGCCCCTCCGCCCCGGTGCAGGCGTTGGCATTTCCCGAATTGGCAATCACCGCCCGGCAGATTCCGGAGGCCAAATGTTCCCGGCTCAGGAGGACGCTGGCGGCCTTTACCTGGTTGGTCGTAAACAGGGCCGCGGCGGTACAGGGCCGGTCCGCATAGATCAGGGCCAGATCCCGTTTTTGAGCGGAGGCGGACGCCTTAATACCGCAGCGTATCCCCCCGGCCCGGAAGCCCCGGGGAGCGCAGACCCCTCCGGGGATCTCCGTTATATTCAACATGGCTGCTCCTAAAACAAGGCGGGGATAGCGGAAAGGCCCGCGGTTTCATCAAAACCGAAGATGATGTTCATATTCTGAATTGCCTGGCCCGCGGCGCCCTTAACCATGTTGTCAATGGCGGTCACGATGATAAGGGTAGTCCCCGCGGGGTCCGAATGGACCGAAATATCGCAAAAATTGGACTGCCGCACCCGGTTGGTGGCGGCTACGGTTCCCTCCGGAAGAACCCGGACAAAGGATTCCTCCCGGTAAAACCCGGCGTAGAGTTCCCGGATTTCCCGGTTTTTTTCCTCAATTTCCTTTGAAGGCGGCCGGGGCGCCCCCGCGGCGGGGGCCCGGGGCCAGGGATCGACCAGGGGAATATAGATAGTGCTCAGGATGCCCCGGTTCATGGGGGCCAAATGGGGGGTAAAGATGAGGGAGGGGATCCCGGAACCGGAAACCCCGGCGCCTTCAGGCGCGGCCCGGGCGGCCATGGCCAGCATATTCCGGCTAATCTCCGGGGTATGCCGGTGGTTGCCCACCTTGTAGGGGGCCACCGCATCGGCGCATTCGGGGTAATGGAAGGACCGGCTCGGTTCCCGGCCGCCCCCGGTTACCCCGGAGGCGGCGTCCACGATAACGGTCCCCGCCGGCGCGGCAAGGCCGCGGGCCAGGGCGGGAAACATCCCCAGGGAAGCGCCAGTGGGATAGCAGCCGGGATTCCCGACAATCACCGGCCCCCCGGCGGCGAGGGCCCTTATTTTGTCCCGGTTCAGTTCCGGGAGGCCGTAAACCGAGAATTTCCGCAATTCTGGGTAAACATAGGGCTTGCCGTACCAGGCGGCAAAGGTCGGCTCATCCTCGCCAAAACGGAAATCCGCCGAAATATCGATAAAGGGGATCCCCCTTTCCGCACAGGCCTTGGCATAGGGCTCCCCCACCCCATGGGGCAGGGCCGCGAAAACCAGATCCGATCCGGCGACAACCTCTTCGGGCTTTTCCAGGACCGCGGAAACCTTGCCTAAAAAATTGGGGTAAACCCTTTCGATCCGGTCCCCCTCGTAACTGACAGAAGCCAGGGCAAGCCGGCGAATCTCCGGATGCCCCGCAAGAAGCCGGACTAATTCAGCCCCCGCATAACCGGTAGCGCCGATAATACCTGCGGTCATCCTCTCAAACCTCCTCAAACAGGGAAGCTTTTCCCAACCCCGGTTGATTTAAATATCCAGGTCCCTAACTGGTGCCTCATTTCAAAATAACCCATATTTTGACTTGTTTATAGGGGATCAAAACAATTCCCATTCTGCATATTTATTTAAAATTGTCAATATTTATGCAATCATCCTCGGCCTTCCGCTTATTCTTCTCCGGGGCTTCTGAAAAAATTTTTAATTTTTATTTAAAAATATGGATTTTTTTTGAAAAAAAGGTATATTTATGCATATAAAATCTTAAATGTTTTTATGCGGAGTAACAAAACAGCTTGACAAGGATGCATAAAATTTGGAATATTTATACATTCTTTTCGAGGCCGTTACAAACGGAAGGACGGGTGACCAGATGTTGCAAACAGCGGAACGGGATATTCGGGAAATCGGCGGACAACACGCCGCCGTTGATTCGGACAGGTTGGAAGAATTTCAAGAAGACTTTCAAACCGAGGAATTTCATAGCGGAAAAATATACTGTGCCAATTGTATCCACTGTAAACTTGTTCCGGCTAAATCTGACAACAACGACCGGTATGTCCTGCGGATCCGTTGCGCGGCGGGAAAATGGAAAAAAAAGCTCGGCGAGGAAAAATTGTATAAATACTGCACCATTACCCGGCGTTATCTGGATTTTTGCGATTCCTACGGGGAAATGGGAGATACCCGGGAGTTTATCCGGGAATTGCGGAAAACCCTGCCGAATAAGGACGAATTTTATATTCTCCTGCCGGATAAGGAGGAAGATAATTAGAATTTTTCTCCGGTAATAGTCCTTGTTTTTGCCGGTTTATTATGTTATAGAATTTATATGAAGACTATTGCCAAAATATTTGCCGGGATCTTTTTTATTGCTTTGATCCCGGGCTGTGTTTCAACTCCGGAGGACATACCCGTTGAATTATCCCCTGAAGAACTAATTCAACGGGGCCAGGAGGCTTCTGACCGGAACCACTATGATACTGCCCTGCAATTTTACGAGGCGGTGCTGGAAAGGTTTGCCGGAAATATTGATTCAGTTTGCGCCGCCGAATACGAAATTGCCTTTATTCATTATAAACAAAAAAAATTTGAAACCGCCAAAAATGAATTCAACGCCCTCCTTGCCAGATACGATACCCCGGATGAGGAGTTACTTCCCCCCCAATTTAAGAAGCTGGCCCTGATCGTTTTGGAACGATTAGCCCAGGGAGAAAAATAGTTTCCCGTCTCCCGCATTACCAAAAGGAGGGGCTTTTATTTTGACGAAGTGGTATGAAAAAATTTGCCGGTATGGCCAGACCAATTTGACCGAAATAGATCCGGAAGCATGCGATCTTGATTTTTGGAAAAAATTCTGGAAAAAGACCGGTACCGGGGCGATTATTGTTAATGCCGGCGGCATTGTAGCCTATTATCCCTCTCAGTTTAAGATGCACTACCGGGCGAAAAAATTGGGGGAAGGGGATCTCTTCGGGGATTTTGTTGACGCCGGACGTAAAGCGGGCCTGACGGTTCTGGCCCGGATGGACATTAACCGGGCTATTGATGAATTTTACCAGGCCCAGCCGGACTGGTTTGCCCGAAAAAAGGACGGCTCCCCCTTTATTACCCAGGGCCGTTATTTGAGCTGCCTAAACAGCGGGTATTATAAGGAATATATCCCCGGGGTGCTGAAGGAGATCATCGAAGGGTACCACCCGGAGGGATTTACCGACAATAGCTGGACCGGCATTCCCCGGAAGGACATCTGCTACTGCGATAATTGCCGGAGGTCCTTCCGGGCTTATAGCGGCGGGGAACTGCCCGAAGAAGCGGATTACCGTAATCCGGTATACCGCCGCTGGATTCAGTGGAGCTACCAATGCAGAACCGAGAATTGGGACCTTTTTAACCGGATAACTGCCCAATACGGCGGGGAGGACTGCCTTTGGCTGGGGATGATAGGGGCCAATGTGGTTAACAGCCACAGCTTCTGCGATCTCCGGGAAGTGGCCAGGCGCTCAAAGATTATTATGGTGGATTCCCAAAGCCGGGACGGAAACGGCTTTGAACAGAACAGCCTTAACGGCATGGTCCTTCATCAAATGGCGGGCTGGGACAAGATCATTCCTGAAAGCATGGCTGCCTACGCCCGGGGACAACAAACCTACCGCCGGGCGGCAAATCCGCCCTTGGAACTCCGCCTGTGGATGCTGGAGGGCATCGCCGGGGGCATTACTCCCTGGTGGCACGTGGTAGGAGGCGCCCAGGAAGATCGGCGGATCTTCGATATCGGGACGCCGGTTTTGCAATGGCACGAAAAATATGAGAGATACCTTTATAACCGGATCCCCATCGCCAATGCAGGGGTACTCTGGAGTCAAAACAATGTGGAATTTTCCGGGGGAATCCATGGCAGAGGGGGGATAGAAAAATCCTGGCGGGGGATCAACATGGCCCTGACCCGGATGGGCATCCCCTTTCTGCCCATCAACGCCGAGGATATAGCTGACCAAACCATGGGCATAGACCTCCTGATTCTGCCGGAACTGGCTGTGCTAAGCCAAGACCAGGCGGAAGCCCTGGAAGCCTTTGCCGCCCGGGGGGGCAGCATCCTTGCCCTGGGTAACGCCGGGATCATGGAAAAGGACGGCCTCCTGCGCCGGTCTTCCCGGCTGGAATCCCTCCTGGGAGTCCGCTTTACCCAAATTGACCGGGGGGATCAAGCCGGGGAGGCAAGCTGGGAAAATCCGGTACTGCATAATTACCTTCGATTTGAAACGAAAGAAAGCCCTGTTTTCAGGGGATTTGAAAATACAGCGACCCTGCCCATGGGGGGAAAATACCTGGAAATAACCCCCCTTCCGGGAACCAAGGTCTTGGCAACCTATATACCCCCCTACCCCATTTACCCTCCGGAATTTGCCTGGACTGCCCTAACCCATACGGACAAACCGGTAATTACCGAACATGCCCTGTCCGGGGGCGGCAAAGCCCTCTACGCGGCCTGGGATCTGGACGCCGCTTACGGCCGCTGCGCCTTGCCGGATCACGGGGACCTCCTGGGCAATATGGTAAACTACCTCCTCGGCGACCGGTTCCCGGTCCGGGTGCAATGCCGGGCCTATATTGACTTTAAGTTCTACCGGCAGGATCAGCGGGTGATCATCCACCTGGTCAACCCCAACCATACCGGCTTTGCCCAGGGATACGCGGAGGAGAACCTTCCGGTAGGGCCGGTAACCCTGACAATTAAAATTCCCGGCTTTAATCCCGGGGGGGTTAAAGCCACCGAGGCTCCGGGGGCGCCGGTATTTTCCCGGGAAGGGGAGGAAATCACCCTGACCCTGGACCGCCTGGAGGTGCATCAGCTCCTCATCTTGGAATAGGGCCCGGCGGCTTCCCCCTTTCCGGAAGCTCCGCCAGGGGGAAGCCCTTCCCTCCTATTGGGGCAGGATGATCGCGTGAACCTTGATATCCCGCCGGGCCACCGCTTCGTCGGCCATTTCTTTGGAGATATCCCCCCGCTGCCGGGGATGGGGCGGGGCGTCGCCGATGAGGACAACCAGCTTGCTTTCCGCCTCCCAGGGAAACTTAAGGGCCGCCTCATAAAGGGCCTCATAAACCGCTTCGGGGATGTCCCGGCCGCCGTTCACCCGGATGGCGTTAAGGGTCCGCTGGAAAACCTCAAAATCGGCGGTAAAGGGAACAACCTGGTTAAGGTATTCATCAAAATAATCCTTATACAATACCATGCCGATGCGGAAACTGGCGAAGGAGCCGATGAGTTCCCGGAGCATGGGGATAAGGGCCCTCCTGACCGAATTGATATCATCCTGCATACTGCTGGTAGTATCCAAACATATAACCAGATCCAGGGTTTTGCCCTTTTCCTTATCCAAAACGGCGCGGATTTTCCGGACTAAATCATTGGGCCCGGTGGAATACACAAGGTCTCCGCGGCCTGAGGAGGCAATCTCCGTAAAGGCCTCCACCGTGTCCTTCATATAATTCCCTTCCGGGGGCCCTTCCAAAGGTTTTTGGGTTACCCGCAAAACAAAGGGATTGTCCTTAAAGGCGCCCCGGTAGTCCCCATAGGGCAGGGCAAAGCTGCGGATGTTAAGGTAGGTCCCGTCTACGATATAAATTTCCCCATGCCGGGTGTTTTCATAGCCGTAATAGAGGATGTAGGGAATATAAATATGGAAGGCCTGGCCAAGTTCAGGATGGGTCTCGGCGGTGGAGTCGATAAGGGACCAGACAAGATTTGCCGGGGGAATGGGGCTGCCGTCGATGATGCGGATCTCGTCACCATTTACCGCATTCCACTGGGCGGAACGGTAGGCGTAATTATCTTCCTGCATGGCGGGATCTTTGGTGGATTCGGTGAGAAGTACCGAGGAGACATTCGGTTTTTTTCGTATAAAAAGATGGAATCCCCCGTCAACCCGCTGTTCAATCCGCAGATCCTCCGCATTTATTGACAGCTCCTGACCAAGGATCCTCCCCGCAAAAAGGATAAGCAGAATGGATCCTAAAACAAAATGTTTATAGGGCATATTTTATTATCGGAACAAATGAGCGGGAATTCTCATTCATAAGGGAAAAGTAGAAATATTTACAGGCTTATCACCCGGCAGTAGCGCTTTTTTCCCGCCCGCAGGATAAGTTCCCCTTCCCGGTCCAGCCTTTCGGCGCCGATCCGGGCAGCCTGATCCGAAACCGTCTCAAAGCCCTCCCCGGCGGAAACAAAGGCCCCCCCCTGCAAGACAAGGCGCCGCCCTTCGCTTTTGGTAGGGACAAGGCCGGCATCAAAAAAGAGATCCACCACATTATATCCCGCCTCAAATTTAGCCCGTTCCAGGCGGACCTGGGGCATGGCGGCCTTATCGCCCCCGGCCCCGCCGAAGGCCGCCCGGGCCCCCGCCATGGCCTTGTCCGCCTCTTCCCCGCCGTGGATCAGGGCGGTCACTTCCCAGGCAAGCCGTTCTTTGGCTTCGTTGGGGTCTTTTCCGGGAGCGGTCAAGGCCTCACATTCCTCAACCGGGAGGAAGGTAAACATAAGGAGGAAACGGCGGATATCCGCATCCTGAACATTCCGCCAGTACTGAAAAAAATCATAGGGCGAGGTAACGGCAGGGTCAAGAAAAAGGGCGCCCTTTTCGGTTTTTCCCATTTTTTTACCGTCGGCGGTGGTAATCAAGGGGAAGGTGAGGCCGTACACATCTGCCCCTTCGATCCGGCGGATGAGCTCATGCCCCGCAATGATATTCCCCCACTGATCGTCCCCCCCGATTTGCAGGCGGCAGCCGTAACGCCGGTAGAGTTCCAGAAAATCATAACTTTGCAGAATTTGATAATTAAATTCGATAAAAGAAAGGCCCGTTTCCATCCTGATTTTATAGGCCTCAAAACTGAGCATATGGTTAACCGAAAAATGGCTGCCGATTTCCCGGAGAAAATCAATGTAGTTAAGATCCGCGAGCCAGTCCTTATTATTCGCCCACCGGGCATTTTCCCCGTCGAAGCCGATAAAACGGTCCAACTGGGCGCAGATTGAACGGGCGTTAGCGTCCAGGGCATCGTAGCTCAACATCCGGCGCATCTCAGTCTTCCCCGAAGGATCCCCGATCCGGGAAGTGCCCCCGCCGATAAGGGCTATTCCCTTATGCCCCGCGGAGCGGAGGTGGCGGTAGGCAAAAAAAGGCACCATGTGGCCGATATGCAGGCTGGAGCCGGTAGGATCGCAGCCTATGTAAAAGGTTACCGCCTCCTCGTCCATAAGACGCGAAAGTCCTTCAATATCGCTGCATTGCTGCAGGAAACCCCGTTGTTTAAGGTTTTGTAGGGCCGAATTCATAACATACTCCCTCTGTTACTGTTACAAAACAGGGGAAGTATAATTAATTTTACAATAATATTCAATGAGCCGTCCCCGGGAAGCTCCGGAAGCTAAAAACCGGTAAAGCCCGAACAGGGACGGGAAGGGCGGAATCTTAGCTGATGTAGGATATCCTGTCCGGTTCAACGGGATGGGCTTCTTTGGTACCCGCGGGAAAACCGACAGCAATGGCAACGGCAAAACTATGCCCCTCGGGGAACTTGAGGAGTTTATTGAAATATTCGGATCTGGGCCCGGTAAAGGCGGCGTCGGGCATACCAAGGATGACGCTACCAAGGCCCAGGGAATGGGCCGCCAGAGCTATGTTTTGGGCCGCGATGCCGCAATCAAGCCGCGCCCAGCGGCCGGCGGGATCGCAGCTTAAAAATAAAACCGTCGGAGCCGCATGAAAAATATCCCCCGCATCCCTATCAAGGTTTTTAGAAACCTCCTGGTTAATCTCCCCAAGGAGGGCGGCATTTTGTACCACCGAAAAATGCCATGGCTGGGCATTGCGGGCGCTGGGGGATTGTACCGCCGCCGCAAGCAAAGCATCAAGCTGCTCTTTGGTGATTTGCTGCGCCTTATAAGCGCGGATACTGCGGCGGTCCGCGATAGCGGATAATACGGAATTACTCATAAAATGCCTCCTATTCTACCACAAATTAGGAATCCGCCCTTATGGTATCATCCTATTCATATTATTTCAATAGGTTAAATATGAGAATCCGGAACCCCGGCCTTAACCCGCGTCATTGACAAGGTTTTTCATAATATACTCCCGCCGCTCCGGGGTATTTTTCCCCATATAAAAGGTGAGCACCTGCGGAACCGCTTTGAGGGCATTCACCGATACCGGCACCAAACGTATATTCTCCCCGATAAATTGGCCGAATTCCTTGGGGCTGATTTCCCCCAGGCCTTTAAACCGGGTTACCTCGCTTTCTTTGCCCAGGGCGGCGACAGCCTCGTCCCGCTCTTTTTCGTTGTAGCAGTAACGGGTCTCCTTTTTGGTCCGCACCCGGAACAGGGGGGTTTCCAGGATAAAGACCCGGCCGCCGGTTACCAATTCTTCAAAATAACTGAGAAAAAAGGTAAGGAGCAGGTTCCTGATGTGGAAGCCGTCAAAGTCCGCGTCGGTGGCAATAACAACCCGGGCGTAACGAAGGCCGGAGACATCATTTTCAATCCCCAGGGCCATCATCATATTGTAGAGCTCCTCGTTTTTGTAGATAGCCGCTCGTTTTTTGGCGAACATATTCTCAATTTTGCCCCGGAGGGAAAAAATGGCCTGGGTCATCACGTCCCGGCTTGAAACCATGGACCCCGCGGCGGAGTCTCCCTCGGTAATAAATATGGTAGACAGTTCCCCCTCTTTCCCGTCGTCCAGGTGGTACTTACAGTCCTTGAGTTTGGGAATCTTGAGGGCTATCTTTTTAGCGGCCTCCCGGGCTTCCTTTTTAACTTCATTGAGTTCGGTCCTGAGCTTTTCATTGGTCAGGATCTTCTGTTCCAGGCCCTTGGCGGCATCCTGGTTTTTATGGAGCCAATCCTCCACGGCATCCCGGACAGCCTGGACTATCCAGGGCCTGATATCGGAATTCCCCAGCTTATTTTTAGTCTGGCTTTCAAAGATCGGGTTTTTCAGCTTAATGGCTACCGCGGCGATGGTTCCTTCCCGGATATCCTCGCTGCGGTAATCCTTTTTAAAATACGCCTGGATTCCCTTGAGGAAACCTTCTTTAAAAGCGGAAAGGTGGGTTCCCCCGTCGGAAGTATACTGGCCGTTCACAAAGGAAAAATATTCCTCCCCGTAGTTATTGGTATGGGTAAAGGCGAACTCGATCCTTTCCCCCTTATAATAACCCACGGGATAGATCCCCTCCTCTCCGGTTTCTTCCGCCAAAAGGTCGTAGAGCCCCCGCTGGGAAACATAGGGTTTGCCGTTCCAGGAAAGGGTAAGCCCCGTGTTAAGGTATGCATAATTGAGGAGCCGCCGCTCGATAAATTCCGGATTAAACTCGTAGTCCCCAAAGATCTCCCGGTCCGGGATAAATTCGACAAAGGTCCCGTCCGCCTGAAGGCCCTTTGCGGCGCCGGCCTTCTTGTTTTGCGGAGCTTCGGAGGCCAGTTTTCCCTTCCGCTCGCTTTTGAGTTTGCCCCGCTCAAAAACCGCCTCGGCAAATTCCCCGTCCCTGAAGGACACTACCCGAAAATAGGAGGAAAGGGCATTCACCGCCTTGGTTCCCACCCCGTTAAGGCCCACGGAAAACTGAAACACGTCGTCGTTGTACTTGGCCCCGGTATTGATCACCGAAACACATTCTACCAGTTTCCCCAGGGGTATTCCCCGCCCGTAATCCCTTACCTTTACCACGGCGGAATCCGGCTGGTTCTTTATCCCCACCTCGATGAGTTTCCCGTTTCCCATGATAAACTCATCAATGCCGTTATCGATCACCTCCTTGAGGAGCACATAAATTCCGTCGTCAGGATTAGAGCCGTTCCCCAGGCGGCCAATATACATCCCCGTCCGCAGGCGGATATGCTCCAGGGAAGAGAGGGTCTTGATCTTCGATTCGTCATAAACCCCCGGGGAAGGGGATTTTTCCGTAATGATTTTTTGTTCCTTTTTTATTGCCATGATATCCCGGGCCTCGTCCTTTATCAGTATTGAAGGGGTTTAGTCCGCGCCCCTCAGGGCAGGGCCGCTGATCCTAAAGAAGTTTCTTCTAAAAAGAGGCTTAGTTCCCCGATATGCCGGTTCGCCGCTACTATACGGTCCTCAAGATCGGCGATCGTTTTTTCAGCGGCGGCGATCCGCTGTTTATGTTCCTCAATTGTCCGGTTTAGTTTTTCAATCTCCGCCTTTTCCTCGTCAATTGCCAGGGAAGCCTTGATCCTTTCTATCTGAATTTCGTAATTCTTCAAGATATCCCGGTCCCTTTCGATCCTCTCCAATAAAAGAAGGTCATCCGCGGTAAAAAATTCGGAGAATGCCTCCCTGAGAGCGGGATCCGCGGCCTGGTTCCCAAAATTAAAATAGACCCGCCGCAATTCCTCCCGGGTATGGTTGATATGCCTTTCCAGGGCTTGAATGCGTTTTACCGGCCCCCCCTCAGAGCCGAAGGCGTCCCCGATTTTCCGGCGTTCCCCCCGTAATAACGCAAGTTCAGCGGCAATGTCCGAGGAAAACCTCTGTTTATCCTTAATCTCATTGACAATATCCGGAATCTCCCCGGAGGCGGCATCCCCCAAACCGGCAAGGACAAACTTTTCCCCCCCGTCCTCATAAAGCCGGCGCAGATTCTCCCGGTTTTTCCCCAGGAAAGAACGGATCACCATGCTTTGGGCGTTTTTCCCGATAAGGCTGAATACATTAGCGCTGTTTTTGTCCTCAAGCGCCTTAAGACGATCCTCCAGGGATCTTATTTTAGGAAGCAGAACCTTGATTTGATGCTCGTAGGGCCTGGCAAAATCCTCGAACCGCATATCCCCAAGGACAAGTTCCCCCAGGCGGACATAAAAATCGGCTAAATTCTTCGCCTGTTCAGAATTTTGCCCTTCCCCCTGGGCTATTTGCCGCTCTATTTCTTTTAACCGGGCTATGTCGGTCTCAACGGACTTAATAAGGTCTTCCGAGTCGGCTATTTCTTTAAGCAGCCGGCGTTGATCCGCTATACAGGGGGAATCCTCAAAAGGATGCGGCCCGGCTTTATCTGTTTTATGGAGCCGGACCAGGAGGGATTCTCCAAGATCTTCTAACATCAGATTTACGGAACGGGAAGTTTCCTGCCTCTTGTTCTCCAATTCCCTGATTGTCTTTTTTCTGTCATCCATATAATTTACTATAAGCCAAAGACATTTTTCTTGACAATCAGTCAAGACCGCTTCATCATGTATTATTAACATAATCGCGCCCCAAGGAGTTCTCTATGAGTTACACCACGGATCTTATCAAAAATGTTTCCATAGCCGGTCATGGCGGGACCGGCAAAACAACCCTTTTCGAGCACCTGCTTTTTACCGGGGGGGCTATCCCGAGAGCCGAAACCGTTGAATCCGGCAAAACCGTTGGGGACGGGACCCCCGAAGAGATTGAACGGAAGATTTCGATCCACGCCGCGATGGCCCATGTGGAGCGGAAGGGAAAAAAAATCAATCTTTTTGATACCCCCGGATCTTCGGATTTTACCGGGGATGTTATTTTAACTTTCCGGGCATCCGAATTTGCCCTTCTTACCGTAGACGGCCGGGCGGGGGTACAGATCGAAACTATCAAGCTCTGGCGGAACCTTGAAGGGCGGGAAAAGCCCCGGGGAATTTTTATTACCAAAATGGACGATGAACGGGCGGATTTTTCCAAAGCCCTGGAGGATATAAAGGAAAAATTCAAGGCGGACCCCGTCCCTTTTGTCCTGCCCATGGGTTCCGGGCCGGATTATCAGGGGGTTATTGACGTATTGAATGAAAAGGCCTGGTTTGTTCAGGGGGAGGCGCCGGAAAAGGAGGGGCCCGTTCCCCCCGAATACCAGGAAGCCCTGGCGGTCGCCCGGGAACGGCTTATTGAGGCCGCCGCCGAAGGGGACGATACCCTGATGGAACA
>JAITRD010000060.1 GCA_031288575.1 Treponema sp.
ACCGACGGGCACCTCATCACGGAGCATTTGGTCAAGGAAAATGTGCCCATCGCGGTAGGCCCTTCCCTGGTTCACGCGAGCAAATATGAACTGCGGAACCGTACCTTTGAAACCCCGGGCATCTTATCCAAGGCGGGATGCCAGGTTTCCATTATTACCGATTCCCCGGTCATTCCCCAGCAGTACCTTGCCCTCTGCGCGGGGCTGGCCGTTAAAAGCGGCATGGACAAATACGAGGCCCTCAAGGCGATTACCATCAATGCCGCGAAACATTTGGGGGTGGAGGATCGGGTGGGTTCACTGGAAGCCGGCAAGGACGCCGATATTCTTTTGGCGACCGGTGATATTTTTGATCTGGAAACTTTACTTGCCGCGGTGTATATCAACGGCGTTAAAGTAGAGGCATAAAAGTCTCTTTTACACTTTTCAAGAGGAGGTCGTTTAGGATGAAAAAAATTCCGCTGTTTCTTGTTCTTGTTCTTGGTGTTGTGTCCCTTTATGCCGGAGGTTCATCCGAAAAACCGGCGGCCCCCGCCGGCGGGTCGGCCTTCGCGGACGAGATTGTGATTGGGGAGGTGGCCGACGCAAAGTATATCGATCCCTGGGAAAGCCTGGGGTCCAGAGAAATCCGGTACACAAATCTTGTTTATGACAACCTGCTTCTGACCAGTTGGGACGGCAGCGGTTTTATCCCTTCCCTGGCAACCAGTTGGGAGGTGAGCGCCGACGGCCTTACCTATACCTTTAAACTCAAGCCGAATATCAGGTTTTCCAACGGGGATCCGGCGACAGAGGCGGACTGGCAGTTCTCATTTTACCGCGCCCGGGATTGCCAAACCTCTAATGCCCTGTCCCGGGCTTCGATGATCAACACCGTTTCCATGCCGGACCCGCAGACCCTGGTTGTAAAAATCACCGAACCCACTCCCCCCTTCCTGTCTTATCTTACTTCCTACAATCTGGTCCTTGCCTCCAAAAAGCACTTCGACACCGTGGGGGAGGAACAATTTAAATTTCAGCCCATGGGTACCGGCCCTTATGTTTTAAAAGAATGGAGGATGAACGAACGCGCCATCTTTGAAGCGAATTCTTATTACCATAATGCCAATCAGGGGCTCCCTAAAACCAAGCGAATCCGGTATGAAACGGTTTCGGATGATAACACCTGTTTTATCCAGCTTCAGGCCGGGGTTCTCGATATCGTAATCGGCATGCCCCTTCCAATGGCGGCCCAGTTAGCTTCTCAGCCGAATATTCAGGGATTGAGCTTCGTTTCGACCCAGATGCGGCATATGGAGATCAATGTTACCAAGCCTCCTCTGGATAATATAAAAGTCCGGGAAGCCCTCCGTTATTTGACGGATAAACGGGAGATCGCCAATATTGTTGCCTTCGGGCAGGCCGAGCCCTCGGCTTCCAGCATTCCCAGCGCCCACGGGGCTTTTTTGAATAAAAATATCAAGGATCCTCCGGTGGATATTAACAAGGCTAAGGCCCTGCTCGCCGAGGCCGGTTATTCCAATGGCGTAAAACTTACGATCTCTATAAGCGGCAGCGCACAGGTATATGTAGACATTGCCACGATATTAAAGTCCCAATGGGCCAAGGGAGGGGTGGACCTTACCATAGAACCCCTGGAATCCGGTGCCTTAACCGATAAATTTCAATCCTTGGGCCACCAAATCACCCTGCTGCAATGGACCGACGGGGGCAGCGATCCGGCAAGCCTCTTGGGATTTATCTGTGATTATTCCGAATCCATGAATTGGTACACCGGCCTTAACAATCGGGAAATTGCCGCCCTGTACGAACAGTCAAAACACGAGCTTAATGTTGATAAACGGGTTGCCCTGGTCCATCAGATCCAGGAAATTGTGTGGAATCAGCATTGTATCATCCCCTTATTTACCGCCAAATATCTTTACGGAGCAAATAAGAAGGTACACGATATTGATGTATCCACCGGCAACCGTTTGAATGTCGAGTATCTGTATAAGGATAGGTAATAGTATAGCTGGTTCCGCGTCAATGCCGGAACCGCATCGTATTCCGCCGATACCGTTTAGGGGGGCATTTCTGGAACGAAGTGCCTTCCTTAAATTAAAAGGATGTAGTTTTTGGCACGCCTCAAATATGTTTTAAGACGGTTATTGCAGATGATCCCTGTCCTGCTGATGGTATCGGTGCTTATTTTTGTGATGATGAGGGCAATACCGGGAGATCCCGCCCGTGTTTTATTGGGGGAAATGGCCAAGCAGGAAGATGTGAATCGGCTAAGGGAGCAGATGGGGCTTAACAGGCCCCTTATCACCCAATATTTTATTTTTATGCAGGGTATTGTAACCCTGGATTTCGGCAATTCCCTGGTATATAAACAGCCCGTTATCAATCTTATCCGCGGGCGTATTGGGGTAACCTTGATGCTTACCCTGTTTTCTACCTTCTTTGCCGTCATCCTCTCGGTGCCCCTGGGTTACCTGGCGGGGATGAATAAGGATCGGGGGCCTGATCACGCGATCCGGGTTGGGGCGCTCTTAGCGATTTCCATGCCGGGCTTTTGGGTTGGATTGATTTTGATGATCCTCTTTGGGGTAATACTCCGGTGGCTGCCCCCGGGGGGCTGGGGCACTACCTTTTTGGATCATGTCCGCAGCCTCATCTTGCCCGCGGTTACCCAATGTTTGATGACCGCCGCGCTGCTGATGCGTAATTTACGAAACGGCGTTGTGGATATTAACAGCCTGGACTATGTGGATTTTGCCCGCAGCAAGGGGATCAGCGAAACCCGGGTAAGTCTGCGGCATATCATGCGTAATGCCCTTATTTCCACGGTAACCCTATTGATGATGCGCATGGCCTGGATGCTGGGGGGAAGCGTGATTATTGAAACCGTGTTTTCCCTTCCCGGAATGGGCAAGCTCCTGGTAGATTCTATTTTCGGGAGGGATTACGCGGTGGTTCAGGTGCTGGTATTCCTCTTTTCCGCTTTGGTGATTTCAATGAACCTGATTACCGATGTTTTATATTCATTCCTTGACCCGCGGGTTTCATTATAAGGGGAGGTGCCGGAACAATGTCGGATGCCTATACAAAACCGGTTCTGAGAAAAAAAGAAAAAACCGGCTATTTAAAGATGTGCCTGCATAATTCCTCCTTTATGGCGGGAAGTGTCATCATCCTTTTTATGCTGCTCCTGGCCTTTTTCCCCCAGGTTTTCGCGACCCACGATCCCAACGAAATAAACCCTGACGCGATCCTGATGGGGCCGAGCAGGGAAAATTTTTTTGGCACCGATAATTACGGCAGGGATATTTATTCCCGGGTAATTTGGGCCACCCGGGTCGATATTTCCCTCGGTGTTTTCGGCGCCATTGTGCCCTTTTTTATCGGCAGCATTTTGGGCCTTTTAACCGGTTATTACGGCGGCATTCTGGATACGGTTGTGATGCGTATTCTGGATGTGCTGATGGCCTTTCCCTTTACCGTGCTTGTCATAGCGATTATGTCGGTTTTAGGAACCGGGCTCCATAATGTCTATATTGCCCTTTGGAGCACCGGCTGGATGACCTTTTGCCGCCTGGTACGGGCGGAAACCCTGGTGTTAAAAAAATCCGAATTCCTTCAATCCGCCGTTGTATCAGGTTTTTCCGACGCGCGGATCCTTTTCCGGCACATGCTGCCTAATGTGATAGCCCCGGCGATTGTATTTCTCGCTTCGGAGATTGTTATGTGCCTACTTACCGGCGCCAGCATGAGTTTTCTCGGCCTGGGGGTTCAGCCCCCCCAATCCGAATGGGGTTATATCCTGAATACCGGCAGGGGCTTTATCAGTTTTGCCTGGTGGATGACGGTTTTCGCCGGGTTGTTTCTGTCGATTACCGGCATCGGATTCAGTCTGATCGGAGACGGACTCACCGATTTCCTCAGAACCAAGGGAAGATAGGCGCTTCTATGAAACTGTTAGAGGTCAAAGATCTCAGGATGTTTTTTGTTACCCGCACGGAAACGATAAAGGCGGTAAACGGCGTTTCCTTTGATATCAACGAAGGAGAAACCTTCGGCCTCCTCGGGGAATCGGGAAGCGGTAAAAGCATGACCTGCCGGTCCATTCTTAGGCTGATAAAGCGGCCCGGCCGTATTATGGGGGGGGAGATCCTCTATAAGGGCCAGGATATTTTAAAGATGAACAAAACCGCCTTGCGCAATATCCGGGGCAAAGAGATCAGTATCATTTTTCAGGAACCCATGACCGCCCTCAACCCGGTATTAAATATCAAAACCCAGATAAATGAGTCCCTGCTCCGTTCCCGCCTGACCCAGAGGGCTAAACAAAAACGTATCATTGAACTGCTGCGGCTTGTGGGCATTCCTTCCCCCGAAACGCGGATCTCGGAATATACCCACCAATTTTCCGGCGGAATGCGGCAGCGGGTAATGATTGCCACCGCCCTCGGCGGCAGCCCGAAACTTTTGCTGGCCGACGAACCCACCACCGCCCTGGATGTGACGATCCAGGATCAGGTGATGAAGCTCATCAATTCTCTTAAAGAGCAATTGGGGATGAGCATGATCCTTGTTACCCATGACCTGGGCGTTGTGGCCCAGATGTGCGACCGGGTGGCGGTGATGTACGCCGGGGTTATCATGGAACTGACCGATACGGTTACCCTTTTTGCGCGGCCCCGCCATCCTTACACCCACGCTTTAATGGGCAGCATCCCGGCCCACGGGAAGGAGCGGGGCAGTAAACTTGAGCCCATCATGGGTTCTCCCCCTAATCTGTCGGATCTGCCGCCGGGCTGCCCCTTCTGGCCCCGGTGTACCCTGGCGGAGGATATCTGCAAAAGAGAAATGGCCGACATTCGTCCGGTAACGCCGGGCCATCTTTCCCGGTGTCATTTTCCTGAAAAAACCGTCCATTTTACCGGGCTTATCAAAATGCCGCGGGAACAAGGGGAGGAAAGGGTATGAGTATCGCCCCGGATTATGCCGCCGCGGAAAAGATCCTGGAACTGCGGAACCTGACTAAATGGTTTCCCCTGAAATACGGCGTTACCGATTATGCCGCCCATAAACCAAAACAGTATATCAAAGCCGTGAACCATGTGAACCTGGATATCTATCAGGGGGAAAATCTTGGTTTAGTCGGCGAAAGCGGCTGCGGGAAAAGCACCCTGGCAAGGACCATCATCCGGCTTTATGAGCCCACCGAAGGAACCATTTTCCTGCGGGGCAAGGACATCAGCCATATCAAAGGCAAGGCCCTAAGACAGGAACGTCCCTCCATGCAGATGATTTTTCAGGACCCCTACTCTTCCTTAAATCCCCGGATGTCCGTTTACGAGATCCTTGACGAGATGCTGCAGGTTCACAGGATGGTGCCCAAAAACCGGAGGGAAGCACGGATAGCGGAGATCCTTGAAATGTGCGGCCTCGGCATTGAAACGGCGGAACGTTTTCCCGGGGAATTTTCCGGCGGGCAGCGGCAGCGCATCGGTATTGCCCGCGCCCTTGCGGTAAACCCCCGGGTTCTGATTGCGGATGAACCGGTTTCCGCGCTGGATGTGAGCATACAGGCCCAGATCATCAACCAGCTTGGCATGCTGCAAGAAACCCTGGGCCTAACGGTACTGTTTATAAGCCACGATCTCCGGGTGGTCGAACATATCACCCACCGGGTGGCCGTGATGTATCTGGGGAGCATTGTGGAACTCGGCCCGACCCCGGAGGTGTTTGCCCATCCCCGTCATCCCTACACCAAGGTACTTACCAAGGCCGCCCCGGTTTTAGACCCCACCAACCGGGTAAGGGAATATGCCATTGACGGCGAACCGCCCAGTCCTTCCCATATCCCTGAAGGCTGTTTTTTCCATCCCCGGTGTACCCTGTGTAAGGACATCTGTAAGACGGCGGTCCCCGAACTAAGGGAACTCGCGCCGGGCTGTTTTACGGCGTGTCATTTTCCGCTTTAACCTAAAGGCTTTTAATGCCTTTCCCTTGAGGGATCACAGCGCCAATGAACTCAAGGAGCCCCGCGATTTCTCCTTCAATACGGTTAGTCTGCCGTTTAAAGGCGGTACGAAGGGCAAGGTAATATTCGGGGGTAGTGTTTTCCGGGGTTTGCCCCGCAGCATCGGATAACACAGGGAACAAACCGCGGCCAACCGCTTCATCCTGGGAGTAAGGGCTACCTGAGGTATAGACAAGCCGGGTGAGGCACCATAAAACACGGATAATGGTATCATCGGTACCGTCCTTGCCGGCTATGGTTTGGGAAAGGGCCTCAACGGCCTGCCTGAGTTCGCCAAGCTTTATAAACAGGGGATCAAGATCGAAGTCCGGGCTTAAGGATTCCTTTATATCCTTAAGCCGCCCTTCCATCATATTAAAAAATCCGGGAAAGTCCGCAGGCAAAGGATCCAGCAGGGAAAACTGGACCGCCAGCTTGGTAATAACCGCGGCGTCCCGCATCATAATTTTTTTGTCCACCTTGTCCAGGGTGTCTTCCGGGGTATGCCACCAGTAGAAAGCGGGGCCCTTGGGATCGCGGACTGAAAAACTAGGCATGATGGCAAAGGGCACATCGGCGCCCCAAAAGCTCTGATCGGCAAAACGGGCCATCGCAACCGGTTCAGGGGGCGGCAGGGCATTAAAGGCCGAAAGAAATTCCCGGTCATAAGAGCCGCCCTCCGCCAGGGAAGTATTAAACCCAACCATATCGGAACCGGTACAGCCGGCAATGTCCATGTTAATGTGGGCGACACAATTTTTTTGCAGATCCACAAAATGATTATCAAGATACCAGGCGGAACCCGCATAACGGCCGTCGGAATGGCCGGACCACCAGGCAAATACCACGCCGCGGAAAAGTCTGTCCCTGTTGGTCATAAAAACCCGGGCCATATCCAGCATAGCCACATTGGCGATGCCGTTATCCGTCATGCCCGCGTACCAGCCGTCGTAATGCCCCGAAACCAGGACGTATTTTCCGCTTTTCCCCGGGATTTTGGCAACCGGCATCCCCGAGGACTTTTAGGTAAACACGATTTTGCCCCGCAGGGCGGAAAAACGTTTTTCCCATTGGATCTGGGGAATTTTCTCCCCCCTGCGGTAAGGATCCAATATCACGGGGGCGCGGAG
Organism: Treponema sp.; assembly: GCA_031288575.1. Lineage (GTDB taxonomy): Bacteria > Spirochaetota > Spirochaetia > Treponematales > Breznakiellaceae > JAITRD01. The sequence goes on from JAITRD010000060.1 coordinate 7,141, forward strand.
ATTTTCCGCGCCGGCGCTGAATACAAAGGGGGTGGCGTTAAATTTTTTTACTATCCCCCCGGCATTTACTTCCAGGAAAGCCGCCACAGGCAGACTGCGGTACAAATTGTACTGTTCCCGCCGGGCAGGGACTTTGTATTCCTTAAGTTTTTCCATAATATAATCAACCGCCCGTTCCCCGTCTTCCGAACCGGAATACCGGTGAAGGGTATTAAAAAATTCCGCCCCCCGGTAAATCGAATCTTCATCCAGTTGGCTGATAAAAAGCCGCGCCAAGGCCTCACATTCTTTTTGGGTCTTCATTGAAAATTCCTTACGTCTTTATAGCGGGGCACCTTTTCGTCAAATTCTTTTTTTATCTCCCCCCGCAGGGATCCGTCGGTAAAAATTTCATAGGCGGTACACGCCAGGGCTTTTGCCGCCTTGAGGGTCATCTCGTGGGCATAATCGGTAATGGCGGCGGCGGCAAAATCCTTGGAATGGGCGTTTACCCTATTGTCGGTTATTTTAAAATAAGCATGGATAGCAGGCATAACCAGGGACACATTGCCTATGTCGGAGGAACCGACTTTAGCCGCCGGGTCCGGATATTGTACGGTCTCCCCCAGGGACTCAAGGTGTTTTTTAAACACCCTGTCGATTGAGAGATTAGAATAACGTTCGGCATAAATAAGGGTGGTACTATAATCGGCCTCCGCGCCGGTTAAGGATTCTACCGAAGAAACGATTTTTTTTATCATATCCAGCACCTTTTTTAAATCGGCGATGGTAGCCGCGCGGACGCTGATCTCGCACCGGGCGTATTCGGGGATGATATTGGAAGCGGTTCCCCCGTCGGTAATAATGGCATTGGTGGTAGCCTTGAGGGGCATCTGCACCCGTACCGCATCCAGCAGGTTAAGGGTCTGGATAAGCGCCTGCAGGGCATTAATGCCGTTTTCAGGGGAGGCGGAATGGGCAGCGCGGCCCTTAAAGGCCAGATGCACGCCGGTTGTGGCAAGGCCGCCCCTGTTCACCATATTGGTTGTGCTGGGATGGGTCATGAGGGCATAATTTATCCCCTCAAAGGCGCCCTTCTCCAAAAGAATAATCTTGCCTCCCCCCCTTTCTTCGGCGGGGGTGCCTATAAGCGCCAGGGTGCCGCCGATCTCTTTCATGTTTTTGCTGAGGGCAATGGCCGCGCCAAGGGATACCGCGGATATGAGGTTATGACCGCAGCCGTGTCCCACCTCAGGCAAGGCGTCATATTCGGCAAGAAGGGCTACCGTCGGTCCGGCCTTGCCCCCGGGAAAAGTTCCCTTAAAGGCGGTATCAAGCCCGCCAATTTTATCCTCAAGGGTAAATCCGTGTTTTTGCAGCAAGGCTTTGATAAAGCCCGCGGATTTATATTCCTTAAAGGCAAGCTCAGGGTTTTCATGAATATTCCGGCTCAAGCCGAGAATTTCATCCCGCAGATTCTCTACATCTTGCATAATCCGGGTTATCATATTTATACTTTACCACAAGAAAAATAGGAGGTACAGGGTGCTTTTAGGAAGTTTTATCCTCGGCCATTTAGGACTGCTGCTTGATGAGTTGGATTACGGCGGTTCCGCCTTGGTAACAGAAAATAAAAAAGCTTTTATACAGGCCGGCAAACAGATCGCCGCCATGCGGCCCGATACGATTGTGCTTACAACCCCCCATAACATCCGTTATGCCGATTATATCCATATTTCACCCGGCCCGGGCGCCCAGGGTAAAATGACCGGCCCCTGGGGCGCCGGCATTGAAATGAAGACCGCCTATGACGAGGAGTTTGTTTCCAAACTGATAGAGGGTGCCCTTGCGGAAAATATTGCCGCGGGGACCGAATGGGAAGTAAACCCGGAACTTGACTGGGCGACTATGACGCCGCTCAAATTCGTAAATGATTATTATACCGGTTATAAACTGGTGAGGATCTGTGTTTCGGGCCTTCCCTTTGAGGATCATTACAAGCTGGGCAGAATAATCAGGGAAACCTCCGATGTTCTGGGGCGGAAATTAGTATTTATCGGCAGCGGCGATTTGTCCCACCGCCTTGCCCCGACCAGTCCCTACCAGTATGCCCCCGAGGGAGTGGCCTTTGAGGAGCAGGTGGTGGAGGCCATGGCCACTTCAAATTTTCTTAAATTCCTTACCTTTGATTTGGATTTTTTGGAAATAGCCGCTGAATGCGGTTTACGATCCTGTATTGTCGCGGCGGGAACCCTGGACGGGCGGGATGTGGAGGGAAAGCTTCTAGCCCACGAACCGACTTACGGGGTGGGCTGTTCCGCCGCTTCCTATATTCCCTTGGGGGAAAATCCGGCAAGGTTTTTTCTGGAGGCCTATGCCAAGGTAAAAACCAGCGAGACCCGGGTGATTCCCCTAACGGAGGATCCCTATATCCGGCTTGCCAAATTTGCCGTAGAGGAGTATGTAAAAACCGGTACCTATCCAAAAATACCCCGTTTTTGGCCCGCCAAAATGGTCAATAGCCGCATGGGCCTTTTTGTAACCCTGCGCGGCAAGAATTCGGCGGTCCGCGGCTGCATGGGGACCCTGGCCCCGGAACATAAGAATGTCGTGGAGGAGGTGTTTTATAACGCCATCCTCGCCTCTTCCAGGGATCCCAAATTCCTTCCCGTAACGGCGGAGGAACTGCCGGAATTGTCCTATGAAGTTTCACTGATCACCGGGACCCGTCCCCTGGACACGCCGGAGGACGGGACGGAGGGGGCAGTGCTTGCGGTAAGCGGTTATAAACGCGGTTTCGCGCTGCCCTGGGAGGCCCAAAACGCCCGGGCCCAACGGGATTTGGCCCTTTTGCGGGGCGCCATAAACCCGGGGGACAAAACGGATTTTTTCCGCCTCTCCCTTGAAACCCATTCAGCCTAAGAGGAAGCGGGAAGAAAAAAAGAGATGAAAAACGCGACGATGATTATGATTATTGGGGTTATCCCCGTTCATGAAATTTTTCCCGGGGTTCGCAGGGCGATATATATGACCAACGCGGTTGAGCCGGCGAACCGTATGCCGTGACGGAAGGTGAAAACCCGCCTGTACGGGGACAAAGCCCTGTTATGATATTTTGCTCTTTACACAAAAAATGTTACAGGCTCTGCGGTCATTACAAACCGGGCCTTTATGCGGCATGAATTTTCTCTATGAACAGTTCACTTTTTTATCGTTTTTCCAGAATTGTATAAGAAAACCGTGCAGTTGCCGCTGGCTCAGCGGACACTCCTCCGCCTTCTTTGTACTGTAAGCCCCGTAGCGCCCGCTCAACCGCACCGGTGCTTGCGTCAACTGCTGTATATTCCGCCGGGTTAATAGCAAAAGGTTCCTCGCAAGCCATAAGCAAAAAGGTTTCATTGCCATAAGGCGGCGTACAGGCAAACTTCATTTCCTTTACCGCATTGCCCCGTAAAAAATTGCTCCCGCTTCCTCGGGTTGGGTATATCATACTCATTCTGCCCCGCGCATCAATATAGTACATCTTGTAGTAACAGTTCCGGTCAGAAACAAAATAGACCGTCATGGTGTCTCCCTCGTAATAAGTGCCGCTTACCGAGTCCATCCATGTTTCGATATGAAAACCTTCCGTTCTTTTAATAGCCTCCTCCTGCGGGTATCTTTCTTTTAGGGCGCTAAAAATCGCTTCCTTCTCCCGTGCATGGCTTTCAGAAGCATTATTGGCGGGCAGAATCGCAATCCGCATTTTTTCCAGTTCCGCGGCAGGAACGCTAAAACCGCTTGAAGATATGGCTGTGCCTCCTGAACGGGATTTCAGATAGAGCGTTACTTCCACGTTGCCGCCAATTTTTTGATACATTCCGGTTAATTCCCCCCGTGTTTCCCCGCCTGTGCGGATTCGGTTCACCCCGCGGCTTGCCCCTGTTTCTTCCACTACCTTATAAAAATTGTTTCCCGCCGCAAAGGAAGTTATTTTATTATGCAGATACCGGGAAAACTCGGTCGGCGTGTTAGTTTCGGCAATGCTTATAAGGCCGATACTTACTTCTATAGGCGCGTTAAGTTTCACTACAAGCTCATCTACCGCTTCGCGTATCTTCGTATCCATATCCTGTGAAAAAACACATATACCAAAAAAAAGCAGTATCCCCGTCAATAAGCATACTTTTTTCATAATAATTGCCTCCAAATAACGCCATTATTTTATAATTTACCCCGGCTATTCACCCGGGCGGTCATAAAAGGCGGCACAAAATTACCGTCCGCAATTCCGGAAAGGGCAAGAACAAGCCCATAGAACGGCGCTTTTGCTATACCTGTTACTAGGGCCGTTCCATAAAAATTCCGGCCCCCAAAGGTTTCCCGCCAAACAAATTCCCCGCTCTCCGCATCCACCCCTTCGATAAAAGGCATTCCCCCCGTTCCGTTTGAATCCCATGCCCCCAGGGTTCCGGCAAGGACAAGCTGACGGCCTTCTTCGTCAAAAAGAACATCCTGATAAAATGAATTCGCCAACGGTCTGTTCCGGGTGCGCCATACTGTTTTTCCGTCCCCGTCCAGTTTTATCATAAGCGCGTAATTTTCACCGGATCCCGCCTCCTCCCCCGCAAGGTAAAGCGCCCCCTGCCCATCCCTGGTTATTTTATTAACCAGAAAACCCCGCAGCGAAAAATCAATACGCACGATGTCACCCTCCCGGTTTATTTCCGCGATATACGAACCGGGGACGGGATTTCTCATGTTGTCATATTCGATAGTTTGACCGGCAGCGAGCCAGCGGTCACGAGTTTTGTCAAATATTACCGAGACCGTCGCGCCGCATTTCCCACGGCCTCCCGCCGCTGCGTCAAAGGCATCCGGGCCGATTTCCCATAGCGGCGTAAAAGCGGCCGTATCCTCCCGAACCGCGCGGATATAGGCTTTATAGTCTCCCGCGTTGTTTACCCCGCTATCCGCCCCGCCTACGGCAAGCAGGACGCCGTCTTCCTCCGCTGCGGCAAGAAAATAGGCGGACGGTATATCCCGCCGCCGCGAAGGCGCGAGATCCGCGATAAGGCCGCCTGACTCATACTGCCTTTGCAAAACCGGCATAAAGCCAAGGCTGCCCTTGTCAAGATAGCCCAGGACAATAACCGTATTGTCCCCCGAGCCAACGGCTCCGGTGATGCTGAAATTCGCCAATCTCCGTGTCGCAGCCTCGGAGAATTCACCCCCGGATTGAAAATAACAGCTTTCAAGACCGGCGTTGATGTGTGAAGAAAATACCCCGATATGTCCACCCGTATTTCCGACCACCTGTATCGTGGTATCGGCCCCGGCTACATTTCGTACCCAGCCCTTTTCCCCCATCCTAGTCAGGGGCCGCGCGTCCTCTACTGAGAGAGACGAACCGTCAAACAATACCTGGTAAACATATCCCTGCCTAAAGTCCACGCTGCCGCTGATATTACCCGGCCGTATAGTCAGGGCTTTTACTTTTGTAATATCAGTGGAATTGATGCGATAAACCAGGGTCTCTCCGCTGTTCACCGTGGTCTTTCCTTCCGCCGAATCTATCGAGGTCATCAGGTTTTGGGAATCGTTACGGGAAAGAAAAATCCCCCCCGATTTGGCGCCGTTGGTCATAAGGATATAAGCGGCAGTATCGTTAAACCCCGCCGGGATATTTATCTCGATGCGCTGTTCTTTAAGGCTCCCGCCGACCGGTATGTAAAAATCCCGGTCGGCGGGGCGGAGGTTTTTCAAGGAAAAGGTTTCAGTGAGGGAAACGTCGAATACGGGGTAACAAACTTCGCCGACGGCCCAAAGGTTTTTCACCGTAAAACGGCCCATAGGCGCAATGTCGCACACATCCGTCCGGCCCGATCCGGCTACGATATGGACCTGCCAAGGGGTCTTGTTGACAAAAACGATCTCCGGGTTGTTCGCCGACATAAACAGCATTGCCCCGGCAAAGACAAGGAGGACCCGGAATGATGCGTCGCCCCTGAACCGCGGAAGAGCAATTTTACCGTTCATTTACCAGGACAATCTCAAACTCGTTGGTGTCGGACTTGCTTAACTGAGTTACGCTTATCGGCTGCCCCTGCCGAATTCTGATCTGGTAGTTATAGCCCGCCTGGTAGTCGTATTCCGGAATAGGTATGGCGTCAGCCTGCCCCAGTCCAAGATCAAATGCCATGCCGCCGATAACAAGGCGTTCCTGCTTCTGCAAATTCAGTTCGTAGGTTTCAGAGCCGGGGTTCACCATAGTCGTGCCGTTTTTGTTGGTCTTCCTGCTTGACCCCTGCAAAAGATAACCGCCCCGGTTTGTCTCGTTGGTAACGATGAGCGCGGCAAAAGGCGAAAACAACCCCGCGGGGCTTGCGTCGAAGTTGACAACCGGAACATCCCGTCCGGGCCGGGGGATCTCCGGCATCATGGGAATACCGTCGGCAAGACTTTTTGCGGTAACACTGCGTATCCCCATGCTCGCCCGGTCATAGTATTGGTACACCGGAAAGAAGAAATACCCATCGGGGTTAAAGTCCATATAGACCCGCTTGTTCCGTTCCAGCGGCGCCAGGGTGGTCAGCGTCGGCCCATCCGGGCGATCTATGCGGATTTGCAGCGCCATGCCGGTATCGTTTTGGATGATGATACAGGCGTCCCCGCCCAATACGCGGTTGATATCCACCTGTATGGGCCGGGGATCGTTCTTGTCATAAGCCACAATCCCGGCAAAGATGATATCGTCACTGCCAAGGGCCGAACCCTTGCCCCGGTAGTCCGATTCCTTGACCGCCCGCAGCAGGAACGTACCGCTGTAGTCGGACACCGCGTCAAAGAAGTCTACCCTGCGGGTTGCCCCCGCATGGACGCCGCCTATGATGTTGCGGTTGTTGATGGTTCCGGCAAAGAGAATGAGGGGAGCGTTCACGTTGTTGTAGACCGTAAGATACCCCGCCTTGTCATCATCCCATTTGACATCGGCCTGGGCCGCCTGCCGCGCCGTGGAGGAATCCTCCGCCGTGGGAGATGTGGTACAGCCCCCCGCAAAAACCAGTAACACCGCCAGGGCGATACCCGCAGGGTTTTGGAAAAACGTTTTCATGTTACACTCCTCCTCCTTGAAAGTTGCATTTTCCGAATTATGCGCCGATTGGTAACTTAAGATATATGCGGCTAATAGATCCCGCCACTATATCCTGCTAAGAACCTCGTCGATAAAATTTTCCAGTATGGTTTTGGCGCCACTTCCAAACTGAACCATATTTGCTGCTTCCATCCGCAGCCAAATATCAGTTTTTTGCCCATTTGCTATAGGAAGATCGGCATAGGTCCCCCCATGGTAACTATTCAGGCTATTGAGTTGAGTCAGAGTCAACGGCTGGGAATGTCCCGCGCCGGTTTGCGAGAACCACATTATGATAAAAACATCCTGGGATGTGAATTCCAATCCCACCCAGAAATCGGTGTCTTGCGTGCAGCCCTTTGTAACGGTTTTATAGCGTCCGTAGACGAATTCGTTATTAGGCCAAGCTTCCAGTCTATCAGCGGTGCAATAATTTTTCTGATTGAGTACAATTCCATATTTGCTGGTACACAGGTTATGTATTGCGGCATCTAAATCATCAGAAAAATCCGACAGCCCTTTCGCTGTCTTAAAGGGACTTGTTGATAATTGCATATTTACTCCTTTAAACATCTCTATTTGTGCTGAGGTTCCTGTTGATACGCCGCCGCAAAGCTAAACATTACGGCCCGGCGGCTTTTCATTTCCGCAAAAAGCCCGTTGCTTTTTGCGTTTCATGGGGTGTTCAGTCTCGCGGGGAACCCCGGCCCGCTTGGTGGTTGAAAACCAATCTATCCGTTCTTCATAAACCCTCCTGTCATCCCCCGCATTTGCCCCGGTTTGCCGTGGTATCCCCGGCAAGGGCGGTTGCCGCCGCGGGGCGGCGTTTCTTCGCTACTGCCCCCGCTTTTTGGCGAATTTGAGATTGTTTTTCGCCTGTTCATTCTTCGGGTCCAGCCGCAACGCTTCGGTATAGTCCGCTATGGCTTTGTCATAGTCCCCTTCCCCCGCATACGCGCGTCCCCGCACGTTATACGAAAAAGAATCACCATTCCATATTCTTATAGCACGGGTAAGATCCTCTATAGCGCTGCTATAATCACCTTTCATAAAGTATGCGTAACCACGATGGTTGTAAGGCGGGATAATTCCCTTGCCGAATACTATAATTGCAGGACTATTACCCCAGAGCACTGCCACTTCGGTAAAATCCGCAATCGCGTTGTCATAGTCGCTCTTATCTAAATACGATCGGCCTCGATCGGTATAGTAAGAATAATCGTTCGGTCTTATTCGTATCGCTTCGGTATAGTCCGCTATCGAATTATCATAATCGCCCTTGTCGTAATAGGCGCGGGCGCGGTTACTATAAGCGCCGGCAGAATTAGGGCTGGCCTGTATCTCTTCTGTAAAGGCGGCGATTGCGTTGTCCAATTCACCCTTCTCGTAAAGAATTTCACCCTCCGGGAGGGTCCTTTTCGGCGTGGTACTACACCCAATCCCCGCTAGAACCAATAAGGCCAGCCCAAGGCCAGGAAACATTCTCGATTCTTTTTTCATGGCATCTCCTTCAATTTCCCGCCGGTAATTCCGGCTTTATATATCCCCGGGATTACCTTCCGCGGGCAAAACGGCGTAAACGCAATGCGCCGCCGGCAAGTCAGTATAAACCGCAAATGTTCTAGTGCCCCCGCCTCTTAGCGATTTCGAGACCGATTTTCGCAGCAGCATAATTCGGGTCCAGCCGCATCGCTTCGGTATAGTCCGCTATGGCTTCGTCATAATCCCCTTTGTAGTAATACGCATCGCCGCGATAGGTATACGCAACATAATTCGGGCCCAGCCGCATCACTTCGGTATAGTCCGCTATGGCTTTGTCATAATCCCTTTTGTTGTAATACGCATTGCCGCGATAGAAATGCGCAATAATATCCCCCGGGTTCAGCCGTAACTCTTCGGTATAGTCCGCTATGGCTTTGTCATAATCCCTTTTGTTGGCATACGCATCGCCGCGATTGATATACGCAAAAAGAAGCTTCGGGTCCAGCCGTAACGCTTCGGTATACTCCGCTATGGCTTTGTCATAATCCCCTTTGTCGGTATACGCAAGACCGCGATTGACATACGCAGCAGCATCCTTCGGGTCCAGCCGTAACGCTTCGGTATAGTCCGCTATGGCTTTGTCATAATCCCCTTTGCCTTTATACACATCGCCGCGCCTGACATACGCAGTAGCATCCTTCGGGTCCAGCCGCAACGCTTCGGTATAGTCCGCTATGGCTTTGTCATAATCCCTTTTGTTGGTATACACACGACCGCGATTGATATACGCAAAAAGAAGCTTCGGGTCCAGCCGCAACGCTTCGGTATAGTCCGCTATGGCTTTGTCATAATCCCCTTTGTCGGCATACGCATTGCCGCGATTGTTATACGCAAAAAGAAGCTTCGGGTCCAGCCGTAACGCTTCGGTATACTCCGCTATGGCTTTGTCATAATCCCCTTTGCCTTTATACGCATCGCCGCGCCTGGCATACGCAGTAGCATCCTTCGGGTCCAGCCGTAACGCTTCGGTATGGTCCGCTATGGCTTTGTCATAATCCCTTTTGTTGGTATACGCACGACCGCGATTGATATACGCACCAGCAAACTTCGGGTCCAGCCGCAACGCTTCGGTATGGTCCGCTATGGCTTTGTCATAATTCCCTTTGAGGCCATACGCAAGGCCGCGACTGTTATACGCACCAGCAAGCTTCGGGTCCAGCCGCAACGCTTCGGTACAGTCCGTTATAGTCCGGTCATAATTCCCTTTGAGGCCATACGCACTGCCGCGCCCGTTATACGCAGCAGCATCCTTCGGGTCCAGCCGCAACGCTTCGGTATAGTCCGCTATGGCTTTGTCATAATCCCCTTTGCCTTTATACGCATTGCCGCGATAGCGGTATACTTCGGCGGATTCCAGGCTGTTCCGTATTGCTTTGCTGAAGAATATTATCGCCCGGTCATATACCCCGTTATTGAAAAGGGCCAGCCCTTCTTTAAAAAAAGTTTCCCCCCGGTCTTCGCCAGGAACAACTGAAGCCGCCGCCGAACGGCCGGGGTTAATTGAATAGTACCCGTCACTGATGATGCTGCCCCGCGAGAACGGCCGCTGCCGGTTGCCGGTAAGCCGCAGCGTTTCATTCGTCACTTTCGCGGCCATTTGGGGAACCGGGTCAGGGGAAGCTATGTACTTCAAAAACGCTTCCGCAAAGGGGCTGTTCCGTCTGCCTTTCCCGTCGTCGGCCGTATCTCCGGGGGCGGTGGAAAACATCACAAAGAGGTCGCTCGGCACATCCGGTATCACGGCCAGTCCCCGGGTTCCCCCGGCGCCCCGCGCGGAGGAAGGCAGCGGATTGTTCCGGCACGCGTCCAGAACCACCACGTTCACCTTATTATGCGCCCCCTCAAGGTCCGCCAGCAGCCCGTCAAGGGAATAGGCGTCCCGCTGTAATGCGCGCTCGCTTTCGACGCTTGCGTCAACCGGCAGCAGATAGTTCTGGTCCTTCAGCTGAATGCCGTGCCCCGCGTACCAGAAAAAGCCTTCGCTGTTACTGTCCGTGGAAAGTTTTGCGATATACCCGTCTATAGCCTCGCCGAACTGGATTTCGCCCGCGTTAAGCCTAAGGTCAACATCAAAACCCAGTTCCTTCAACGCCGCCGCTATGTCCTGGGCGTCGTTCACCGTGTTAGACAATTTCTCGATGTTTTTATACTCCCCGTTGCCGATGACCAGGGCAAAACGACTGCCCCCCGCCGCCGGGGAGGAAAAATTAGGTTCCGCCTGCCGCGGGCCTGGCGCCGCGCTGCCGCCCGCAACGCCGGTTTCGCCGCCGCCGCCGCACCAGCCCCGCGCTATCACAGCAAAAAACAGGGCAAAAGCTAGGACATAAATCCGATTAACACCGATTTTCATGATTTCCTCCTTACATTATTTCCAGTTTTTTGATGCGGCAAGTTTTACGGCCCATGGGTTGAGCTCGCCGGCGAACTGTTGATCAGTAACATTAACCCGCAGATCAGCCTGGCAGCCCAAGCCGTTCAAAGCCGCCGCTGCATCCCGCGCGTCTTTGCCGGTATTCGTCAGCCGGCTGATATATCGGTAATCCGCAACGCCGACAACCAGGGCATACCATAGCCCGGTCTGCGCGGGAAGAAAATGAGAGAAAAAACAAAAAAAAATGAAAAAAAGAAGACAGGAAGGCTTGACAAAATTAGAAAACGCTAGATAATGCTCTCGGCTCTCGGCTCTCGGCTCTCGGCTCTCGGCTCTCGGCTCTCGGCTCTCGGCTCTCGGCTCTCGGCTCTCGGCTCTCGGCTCTCGGCTCTCGGCGATATTTATAACCATAATGAATAGTATTACTCAATGGGCTATATGTCAAGATAATAATCATATTATGGCCCGGCAATTCCAAATTTAACTATATCTAAGACCGAAAAGAGACCTGATACTTCTACCGGGGGTCCTGCCGGTGTGAGCCTTTTCGGGTTTCTTTTCGGCCGGAATGCTTTACCCATACAACCTCGGTTTATAATTATTTTTGGATGGGTTATACTATAATTATGGATATAACTCCGTTAACCGAATGGGACATGATTATCCGTCTGGCCCTGGGTTTTGCCGCCGGAGCCGTCATTGGCTTTGAACGGTCAAGCCGCCGCCAGGTCGCGGGGATGCGGACCCATATTCTTATCGCCACCGGGGCGACGCTCCTAATGCTCCTCTCCATCTGGCTTCCCCAAAAATTTACCCCCCTGAATAACAGCGACCCCGGAAGGATCGCCGCCCAGGTGGTTTCCGGCATAGGTTTTCTCGGCGCCGGGGCCATGATCCGGCTGGGAAACAATGTCCGGGGGCTCACCACCGCCGCGTCCCTCTGGCTTATCGCGGCGGTAGGTTTGGCTATCGGCGCGGGGATGTTTGTCGCGGCGGCGGCAACTGAAGCGCTGACCCTCATTACTTTGGTAGTCCTGGGAATTTTTGAAAAGCATTTTTTCCCCTCGGAGCGGAATAAACTCCTGGAACTAAGCTATAAAAACAATAATCCCGATACCAAGGAGGTCCTGAAGATTCTGCGGGAATACGGCGTCCGGGTTCAGTCCATGGATGTGGACCAGGGGCGGGGTAAGAGAAAGGGCGCCCGGCTGCGCCTTTTTGCGGGAATTCCCAACACCACGGACATCGCCAAACTTGCCAAGGCCCTCAAATCAACGGGTAATGTAGAACGGGTAGAAATGAAGGAGAAGTATTAACCGGAGCCCGCGGCCCTTATATCCTTTTGAGCACCGGGATTGCCGGTTCGGTAAGTTCTATGGCGGCGGGGTAATCCTCCCGCTGGAGCAGGACCGTTTCCCCGTCCATCTGGGCAAGAATGGGTTCTTCCCCCCGAAATTCCACCCGGCGGGCGTTAAATAATTGGGATTCGGGCTTGTCGATATGTTCCCCGGTTGTAAAAAGCCCCTTGAGGGCTACTTTCCGCAGGAGGGGCATTTGCCGGACGGCGCAGACGTTCCGGTCATCAGGAAGTATATGTTTGCGGGAACCGTAGGTCCGGCGCCCGGTCGCCCCTACCGCCAAAAGCAGGATCCTTTCTTGAAAGGAACGGAATTCCCGCAGGGAATTGTCAAAGGCCCGTACCTCCATGGGACCGACCTTATAAAGACGGTCATAGAGAAGGGAAGCGATATCCACCCACAATTTATAAGAATCCCCGGGAAATTTCCCCTTCATTTTATTGGTCATGTGGGTTACAAAGGCATCCAGCCCCACCGAAAGGATATTGAAGGCCAAAAAGGGGCCCCTCCCCGCAGCGGTAGTAAGCCGCAGGCCCCGGGCATAATCAACAGCAACCGGATGGATCAGCAAGTCCAGGGCCTTGTCCAGTTCCCAAGCGTCGGCGCCGTCATTGCCTGTTCCCATAGGAAGGCGGAGGATGGCGGTATGGGAACGGACACGCGCCGGGGCGTGGTAGAGGGCGGTAAGAACCTCAAGGCTGGTGCCGTCCCCTCCGGCGATGATGATAAGGTGAAAGGGAACGTCCCCGGCGGAATGGTCCGGGAAAGAAAGAATTTCTTCAATCAGGGCTCCGGCTATTTTTCCGGCGTGTCCCGGGGCTTCGGTAAGAATGAGCCCCATCTGCCCCAATTCACGCCCCGGCCCTTCCCCGGCAGTGCGGGAAGGACCGGCCTTCCGCTTCGGGAAATTATCGGCCGCCTTTTCCGCGTAAGCTTTGAGGATGGCGCGGTGCTTCTTCCAGCGGGCGGAAATAGTAAACCCCCCGGCGTTTGGGTTGGCAATGACGGTCCACAACAGGGATTGGCCGGAAGCCAGGGGGGTATGGGAACATATTTCCCTAAGCAAAGCCCCAAATTCCTCAAATTTCATAAAATAAGCCTTACACGAAAAATCCGGGAGGTCAAGCCGGGGAAGGCCAGGGCCTCTGCCTTTGAGCTAAACTTGACCCACAAAATTCTGTGTAATTCCCGCCGGGGAAGGGAAAATGCCGGAAAAAATGCTTGTAGAGTCCGCCTCCGCTATCTTCGATACGCTCCAGCGGGGAATTCCAAATATTTTTCCCGGCCTTTCCCCTTCCCCGGCGGGCCTACTCAAGAAAAGTGGGGCAACTTTAGCCTGAAGGGGGGGATAACGGTACTCGGATAATGAATTTACCGCCCGAATTGTGGGTCAAGTTTAGCCTTTGAGGGGAAAAGAATTTCCGAAGGAGAGGGAGATGTCGGGCTATCTGCCGCAAGGGGGGAGTGAACGGCTTAATGCTCCGCTGTCATAGGGTCTTTAGAAAAACCTTAAGGGGGACTTAGCCCCAAAACCTCCGGAAGCTTATACACATCCCCTACCCCCTCAACCAGGATGCCGCCCATGCCGAGTTCCAGGGGCAAGGCGAGGTCAATGTCGTAGCGGTCGCCGACGGAGATACAGGTTTCCGGGCTAAGGCCCAGGTTCTCCGCGGCTTTCAGGAAGGGCGCTTTATGGGGTTTGGATACCCGGCAAGTATCCAGGCCGACCAGAACCTTGAAAAGATCCGCCACCCCCAGGACATCAAGGGTTTTCCGGGCCACAGAAACCGGATTGTTAGTGACCACCGCCAGGGCAAAGGCGGAAGCTAAAACGGCCAGGGTATCCCGGAGAACCGGGTCCGCCTTAAGGTACAGGCCCGGCTCGCAGCTTTCTTCCCGCCAGCGGATGTTTTCTTCCATTGTAATGCCATAGGCGGCAAAAACAAAACCGAGGCTCAGCGTCCGCCCCCCGTGGGAAGCGGCCCAATTCCGGCGGTAGTCCTCAATTTCCCGGCGGGCGCCGGGAAAATCCTTCCCCAGCTTTTGCCCGAAACGTTTGATTAAGGGGTCAACCTGGGCACGGGCATATTCGGGATGGGTATAGAGGGTGGAATCCATATCAAAAAGCAAGGCGGCGCTCCGGGGAGGGAGCCGGTAAATTTGCATAGGAACAACCTTTTCAAAAAGGGATCCGGAAAAGACGCGGGCTAGGTTTCCGAAAGGAGCTTTTCGATAATGTCCCGGTTGTCCAGAAGGGAACTTAAAGAAAGTCCCTGATGGAGCCGGGAAATAGTCTGGGCAAAAAGTTTGGTGATGTTCACGCTGATATACCATTCACGCCGCAGCAGTTCCTCATGATAAATGGCATTGGTCCCGATGATGCGGTAAAAAAGCCCCGCTTTATAGGCTTCGTCAAAATAGGCGATGGCGTTTTCGGAAAAAAGGGGAAGGCTTATGGAAGATATCACCTTTCCCGCCCCCTGGCTTTTTAAGAATTGCATAGCCTTAAGAAGCGTCCCCCCGGTTCCCAGCATGTCATCGGCCATAAATACGGTTTTATTCTTCACGTTGCCTAAAAGCTTGATCTCGGCGATATTGTTCTCCAGGGCATCCTTGGAAACCCGGGAATAATCCCGCTCTTTATATAACAGGGCCAGGGGCTTTTTTAAAGCCGTGGCATAAAATTTATTCCGGTCCACCGCCCCGGTATCGGGAGAAACCACCACAAATTCATCGGATAAAACCCCGGAAAGCCGGGAAAGGGCCCGGATAATCTGGTAACTGGCATGGAGATTTTCAAGGCGCATAAAATTAAAGGAATTCCCGATTTCCCGGGAATGGATGTCCAGGGTGATAATCCGGTTGACCCCCAGAAATTCCAAGATTTTTCCGACCCGGCTTGCGGTGAGCCCCTCCCTGCCCTTCGTTTTATGCTGCCGGGCATAGGGATAAATGGGAACCACCAGGGTTATCCGCTCCGCCCCGGCCTGTTTCGCCGCGTCCACGGTAACAATAATGCTCATCAGGTGATCATTCACCGAAAGGATCCTTGTCATCGTCCCGTCATTAAATTTTAAAGGATAATGATTCTCCACATCCTGCACGATGTAGATGTCTTTCCCCCGGACAGATTCCATGATCTCCGCTTTTATCTCGCCGTTGGGAAAAACGGTAAACCGGGCAGGAATTTTGATATGGGGGGTACGGAAAGCCGTTATTTTTCCCGGGCAATAACAGACCGGGGAGCTTACATCATTGATAAAGTTAATCCGTTCCGCCACCGTATCGGTATTTATGGAATAGCGCAGGGCCAATTCGGCGGCGCGGCGTTCAAAACTATGGCGGTAGCCTTTTTTAAGATGGGCAATTACCTCGTCGGCAAAAACTTCACCTCCGGGACAGGCTAGGACGGCAAGATTTACCGGATTAAAGTAATTCATGGGTATCTTGGTAATACCACAAAAGACTTCCTCCGGTCAAGGCGGAAGCTTAATTCTCCAGAATGGTAATTTCCACCCGCCTGTTTTGCCGCCGGCCGGTCTCGGTATTATTATCCCCCAGGGGTCTTTCCGCCCCGTAGCCCCGTACCATAACCCGGTCCGCGCTACGGACCCCCTTTTTAATAAGATAAGCGGCCACGGCCGAAGCCCGCTGCCGGGAAAGCTCCA
Source organism: Treponema sp. (assembly GCA_031288575.1). Classification (GTDB taxonomy): domain Bacteria; phylum Spirochaetota; class Spirochaetia; order Treponematales; family Breznakiellaceae; genus JAITRD01. The sequence continues at coordinate 23,173 of JAITRD010000060.1, forward strand.
GTTGTCCGGCGGGGGAACCGGCCAGGGCGGCATGACCCCCCACGAGAATATCCCGGTCGGGGTATCGCAGGAGAATTCCGGCTATTTTATCAAGTTTTTCCTGTTCTTCGGAGAATAAGGCCGCCGAATCGGGCTGGAACTGGATATTTTCCAGGCTGATGGCAATCCCCTCGTCTATGATCCGCACGGCGGCGTCTTCAATCTCCAAACGTTTTATGTCCTCGGCAATTTCTTCGGCTATTTTATCCTTGTCCATCACCGGTGATTCGATAATTTCCGCCTCCGCGGTCCCCCGGTACTCCACGGTCTGGCCGTTGGATAACTCAAAGATCATGCGGAAGGATTCCTCGTAAGCCACGGTCTGCCCCAAAACTGTATTCCAATAGATCTTCTGATCTGAAGATCCCATGATCCGCCGGGGATAAAGGGCCCCCGAAACGGCTTCGGGTTCGACAAATATCCGGTAGGACACGGAAAAAGCGGGATATTCCTTTCCCCGCCATTCCCGGCGGCCCAAAAAAGTATAATGGGCATTAAACGGAATGTAGTAGGGCTCAGGAATCCCAAAACTATCCCGAAAATCGTGGACCTCATGACCCTCGGCACTCCAGGTTTCTTCGGGGGAAAGGTCCCGGCCGGGGAAAACAGGCACATTGCGGACCACGGGCATATAATACTTTTTATCTATGGTAATATACCCTAAACTATCCCGGCCGAATTCAGACCCATACTCCCGGTCCCACTGAAAAGCCGCCTCCCCGTTCGCCCTCCGGGACTGTTCGGCGGTCTGAAAAAGCGCTTCATGATAGGCCACCCCGTTTTGAATGCCGGTTACCTCCACCGCGATCCGGTTTAATATTTCCGCCCGGTGATTTAGCCGCCGGTCAAGATACACATCTTCATGAACCGTAGAAAGGATCCGGTACTTATCCCCAACCCGGTGTTTATATACAAATTCTTCCGCCCTAAGTTTCGGGGCTCCTTCCCCAAAAAGGAAAAACAAGGATAAGAAAAGGAAAAAAATCCGGCATTTCGCATCTTTCATAAACACCTCTAAATAACATATCGGCAAGAGGCGGGCCGGATATAATTGGGCGCCTTTTTTACCCGCCATCGGGGCTAGACTTGACCCGCAAAATTCTGGGCAATTCCCACAGGAGAGGGGAAAATGCCGGGAAAAACGCTTGTAGAGTCCGCCTCCGCTACCTTCTCCGGCGCACTGCATTCAAACTCCCCAGATCAGGCTGATTTTCTATGCGTTTATCCTGCGGGCGGGCAGTGTTTTCTTGTGTTTTTTCTCGATCCGTGGTATATTCTTTTATGTCCTTTATGTTCTTATTTTACCGGCACCGGAGGATAGATGCTCCGTAATTCCTTGTATTATAAAGAATTAGCCCCCCCCTGAAAATTCTGATGAAACCGTAGTTTTTGCCATACCCCAACTCAGGCCGGAATGTTCCCCCGCGGGAATATTCCGGCTTTTTTATTTTCTCTCCGCGCGTTACGGGGGTATCCCTGTAAAAATATTTTTCCCGAATAAAGGAGTAAGCGATGAAAGAAAGGTTCAAGCTTTTGGCAGTTCTTCTGGCCGCGGCCCTGGTCCTGATGGCCTGCCCGCTGGAAGATGATGGGGAGGAGGGCGGAAAAGGCAATGGCGGCGGCGGTCAAATCCCCTCCCCTCAACAGGACGAGCCGGCCGAAACACCAGCGGAACCCTCGGGGGGCTTTAAGATAAGCCTGCCCTGGGATTAACCCATCATCTATTATAAGGAGATTTATTATGAGAAAAGCTGTTATATCCCTTTTCGCGCTCAGCCTCCTCGCGTTCTTCGCGCTGACGGGCTGTTCCAACCCGATCTCCCCCGCTTCTTCGCAGACGGAGGCCGCCACAGGCAACGACGAGTGGCTTTACGAGCCCTTCACCGTGGTGGTCCAACTCGGCGGCGGCGCGGACCGCTCCATCGCGGGCCCCGACGCGGCCCGGATCACCGGCAGCCACATCCGCAACTACCTCCAGGCCGTGGTCGTCAACCAGGCCGGGGAAATCGCCGGCTTCGCCGAGACCCGCAGGACCGGCGCGGAGGAGATCAACGCGGTCGTCAAAGTCGACGGCCTCCCCCTCAATGAAACCTACCAGGTGATGCTCCTCATGGGCCACTGGGAGCGGGACTACGACAAGGAGACCGGCGGCGCATACGTCTACACCGAGGGGCCCCCCACCCTCCTCGCCGCGGGGCTCAAGGAGGTGAAGTACACCGAAGACGGCCAGTCCGTCTATGTCCAGTTGTGGCCCCTGTACGTGGACACGGTCTTCACCTCCAGCGAAGCGACCCCGGCATCCACCGAACCCGTGGTGAGCCAGGGCAAGCCCGGCGCGGTGAGCCTCCTCCCGGTGAACTGGGACGTGAAGTGGACGGTGAAGGAAGGCAAAGACAGCAAAGGCAACGGTTCTGGGAACGGGTTCGACCGGCTCATCCAGGCGCAGAAGGCGGCGGACTCCGGCGCGGGGGACATTCTCCTGGTGAAAAGCACGGCCGCGCTCCTCCGCTCCGGCGGCGGCGAGACGGCCCTCAGCCCCGCCATCAGCGGCAACACCGTCAGCGCCTCCCTGGGGGCCGCCACCGCGGGGTTTGCGAAAATCGCCGCCGCGGGCTCGGTGAACTTCGCCCTGGAATACGTGCCCTTTAACCTCAGCGCCTGGACCCACCCGGTATGGATCATCCGCAACGGCCTTAACGGAGCAGCCCAGGACGGCGGCACGGACTTCACGAACTTCGGCCTCAACACCACGGCCAACGCCAACGGCGCGGTGCGCTACACCGTGGCGACGCAGACCGCCGGAGACCTGAAGATCACCGCCGGCAAGTTCGAGGGCCCCGGCTCCTCCTACAAGCCGGAGATCAGCTTTACCACCGCGGGCTACTCCGGTGATGCCGAGGCGTACTACGCCCTGGTACCCAAGGGTTCCGGCGCCCCCGCCTACTCCGCCTACAAGAGCCTGGGGAACGCCGCCGCCGGGGATCACCGC
>JAITRD010000084.1 GCA_031288575.1 Treponema sp.
TTGTGGATATCGTGAACATCCTCATGTGGATTATCGCATACAGCGTCTGCTTTTTTAATATAATTTTCTGGGGGGCGCTGTATGTGAAATATAAAAACAAAATAGAATTGTTTTTCTTATTTGTCCTGTGTAATGCTCTTGTTGTTACCATTATCGCGATGATTTCCGTAACGGTTGCGGGAAAATCGCGGATTTTTGCCGCAATACTCATGAACAGCGGCGCCACATTTCTGGTAACGGTACCTCTTTTTGTGTATAAAGCGACTGATATTAAAAAAACATTCTACTGGTTCATACCCATAGCGTTTATAACGGCGTTTGTTCTATGCAATATGCTTATTCATTACAACAAGGTCATGTTTATCAGCTTGCCGGTAATTGGATTATTTACGCTGCTCTTTATACCGGTTTTCCGGAAGAAGGGGAAACCCGAAAAAAACAGCTTTGAACATACCTTGGCCCGGATGGGAATTATCACATTCTGTATTGTTAGTGTCCTTTCCGTTGTTTCCGTTTTTATATTCAGCTCGGCACACGGCGAATCCGGGTATTATGCGTCTTACCCCACATTATACCTTTTTCTACGTCTATCAGGAAACGATTCAAGCTATAATTACCGTATCACCTTTTTTGGAGGTACCTTATGTACAAAAAATTCCTGACCGGATTGGTTTGGGTTTGCCTCTGCGCCGGATTGTCCGCGCAGGAAGCCAAGCCAAGATTTTTTACCGGCGGCGGCATAAGCGCCGCGGCGCGATTCACCGGAGGCGGGCACGGCGAATTCGGCTTTCTTATGTACCACGGTGACAGGGGATTGGATATACGAAACCATGTCCTGCTCCGCGGCGGCGGCGGCGATACGGATATATTCCTTACTGAAAAGACAAGCATCTATTTTGAAACAGGCTGGCTGGGACAGCTTACTTCAGACGGACTGCTCCACGGAACCCTGATTCAGATCGGCTGGCGCGGCTGGTTCTGAACAGCAGGGGTAAGCGCAGCAACCAGATCATCCGTCAGCAGACTGCCGGCAAGGCTCTATACCGGCCTTGCCGGGTAGTAAAACGAGCAGATCATGTAGTAAAACTAACCGGTTTATAGGGGGAGCGCATAGATTCAAAAACGCTAAGAACTCCCGCCATACGGCAGGCTCTTAACCGGCGGGCTGCTCCCCCCCGCTCCGAAGTCCTCGGGGCAAACCTGCGGTTTGCCCCTGCGGTCTTCTCCGCTGCCCCCACTCATTTTTCGCGCCGCATCATTCGCGGTAATTCTCAGTTCCAAACAAATGTTACTTTTTGTTTTCTCTTATCAGCCGGTTTTCCCTGTATACCGATGCGAAAGGACGCCAAAAATTGCGTTGCGCGGCGGCAGAGGGAAAGCGCCCTCCGCCAGGACCCCCCAAAAAATCCCTATGGTGTCCTTTCGCTTTCTACCGGGCAAACTGAAAGCTGCTGGTCCGCGCCACGGCTTGAAAAAATATCCGAATCTTGGCATAATTATACGATCTGATAAAATTTATGATACAAAGAGAGGTGTTATGAATCAGGAATCGAAAAACCGGGATCTTTCCCTGCTTATCCATGATCTGGAACCGGGGCAGTTTGAAAAACAGTTTCCCGCCCTGGAGAAAGAGTATTTGGTTATTTCAAAGGATAAGCCCATTCGTCATTGTATCTGTTGCTTCGATTGTTTTTTTAAGACCCCCCTGGAGTGCACGATTAAGGACGGGTATGAGCGGCTGGGGGTCCTCTTTTGCGGGGCTTCAAGAATCGTGTTCATCAGCCGTTGTGTGTACGGCGGGTTCAGTCCCTTTGTAAAAAACGTGCTGGACCGGCGTATCGCCAGCAACCTGCCTTTTTATAAGGTCCAACGGGACGGGCTGGTCCATCACCGCCCCCGGACGGAAAACCAGCCCCGGTATTTTATCCATTTTTACGGCGATTATACCGAAGCGGAACGGCGGACCGCCGAAGAATGGGCCTTGGCGAATGACGTCACTTTAAATATCCCCTCCCATGTGATTCATTTTTACAAGTCCGCCGGGGAAATAACGGAGAAGAATCTATGCGAATAGTATTACTTAACGGCAGCGCGAAGACAGGCGTCAATAATACAAGTTATTTTTTTGAGAAACTTGAGAAATTTATCGGGACAGGGCATACCGTAATCTCCGTCCGGGCCGGCGCCCCCGTTCTGGCAAGGGAAGACTCGGAAAAAATTCCCGGATGTGACGCCCTGGTTATCGGCTTCAGCCTTTTTGTAAACGGCATACCCTCCCATTTGCTGACGGTTCTGGAGGAACTGGAGGGGGTTTTGAAGGCCCGGCCCGGAAAAACGGTGGTATACGGGATGTCGAACAACGGATTTTACGAGGGATGCCACAATAAAATAGCCCTGGATATGCTTCAGCACTGGTGCGGCCGGTCGGGTCTTGTTTGGGGCGGCGCCGCCGGAATAGGAAGCGGGGAAATGTACGGGGTCCTCCGGGCCCTGCCCCTGGGCATCGGCCCCAAGGGGAATCTGCGGAAGGTTTTGAAAAAAATGGCGGGCCTTATAACGCGGGGCGGAACGATGGAAAACTATTTCTTTGAACCTAACTGTCCCCGGTTTTTTTATCTTTTGATGGCGAATCTAAACAGCATTAAACGGGGCAGGAAAAACAACCTGCAAAAAAAGGACATGCTGGTAAAACCGGCGTAGGCCCCGTTTGATAAACCCTGCCCGGGGTTTCCCCCGGGCTTAGGTTCATTTAAAAAGACGCCATTTCAAGTCGGGTGGAAGATTACCCAGGTGAGTTGATAGTACCGTATCAGTTACAGTGCCATTATCCTTTTGGACATAGCATACCGGGTTCCAGCCGGGATATACGATCATATTAAAGCTGACATTATAGGTGATGGTGACTCCCGAAGCGGT
>JAITRD010000066.1 GCA_031288575.1 Treponema sp.
CCCACCGTGTCTTCTTTGCGGTAAGTACTAGTACCATAAATCGCGTGGCCATAACCACTCGGGAAGTTGCCGGAGGAGTCCTCCTTTACGAAATTGGAATTGACCGGGTCAGTGGAGTCATACCCATAAATAGTACCGCCGTTCTTTTTGAAAGTGACATCGACCTTGGGCTGGATGTGTAAAAACACCCCGCCGCCACGAAGAAGTCTGGGGGGGTCATTGCTGGCGTAATTGCCGGATATTACCCCGTCGTTCATGATAAAGGTTCCGGATACCATTACCCCCCCGCCGATCGAGCGGGCGGAATTGCCGGATATTACCCCGCCGTTCATGGTAAACCCAGCCATGTTCACAGCTACCCCCCCGGCCTTGATACTATTCGTATTAAGCCCCTCCAGAACCAGGTTCCCGGCCAGGGTTACCTGGGCGCCGTTCCATATATCCAACAGCCTCGTATCGTTCCCTATAGCCGTTGTTGCCTTGAGCTTCCCGCCGGGGCTCAACGAACCATCGGTCAGGAGTATGGGCGGATAGATCGAACTCCTATTGTCTATGAGAATCTCGCTCTTTACCGGCACCTCACCCAGAATAACGATAGCGGCATAGGCTTCGGAATTACTACCATACCGCCAGGAATTGTCCGCGACATAGGCAGCGGTTATTTCTTCCACCGCCTTTTGTACCGTCTTCAAAGGCGCGGTTTTGGCCCCCGTGCCGATACCGATAGTATCACTCCCGTTGGACGCAACGTACCATGTCTTGTGCACGGTAATACCATCGGGGACCAGGAATTCCTGTACCGTAAACGCCACCGCGCCGTTCCCGTTATAACCGGACTCGTTGCCGAATTTATCGAAATCCGTATTGCCATCCTGCGCCTCGTCGTTTACCCCGTTGCGGATGATCCACTCCGGTACGCCGTCGCTAAAAACAGAATACCCCGATGTTGCCGTCCAGCTCCCGGAACCGCTCAGGCTAAAGGGCGCGTACTTCAGATTGAAGTTGACCGACCCGGTCTGCCCCACCGTCCCGGTATACGATGCGGGTAGACTCAGGGTTACCGTATTGCCGGATAGACTGGGTGTAGGCGGAGAGGTCACCTGCGTTCCTTCCGAAACCACCGAGGAACTCAGCGGGGTCTTGAACAAATCGCTCCCCACCTGCGCCGACGTCAGGTCGATGAACCCGCTCTCCTCATTCCCGGTAGTTTGGCCTGTATACCGTTTGACGGTCCACTGCACATCCCACGCTCCCGGAACCAGTTGCGCCCCGCTCCCCAGTACCGGCTGTACCACCGTGTCAGCGTCGTCAGTCGGGATAAACTCCGTGTCCACCCATATCGGGTACATATCGAGGGTGGCCGGATTGAGTCCCGCCTTTACCTTCAGATCCGGCTTCACCACCCCCGCGTACAACAGGGTCGGCGGCTTGTCATCATCATAGTCATAGTCGTCGTCCGGGCCCTCGCCGGCTCTATACTTCCGCTCCCAGTGCCCCTGGAGCATGAGGATCTTATAGGTCTTGTCCACTTCAACATTGTAGAGGACAATGGTCCCGTGGTCATCGGCAAGGTTTAGCCGGCGGTGTTCAAAGATCTCCACGACTTTATTCGTGGCCGTATCCAGCAGGAACACCTGGATGAAGTTCCTGATGTGGGTCCCCTTTATCCGGGCGGCGCTTGGTCCCAGGACCTCGCGGCCTCCGCCGCCCGCATCCAGGTATATGGTTACCTCAAAGGGCTCATGCCCTACGGGCGCGGCGTCTGCGGGCGCGGCTTCGCCGGTCCGGGAATCGTCGCCGGACGCCTCTGCTTCCGGGAATGAGAAATCGACCGCGGCGGGGTTAAAACACCCCGCCACAAGGATCATTGCCAGGATCCCTGCCGCTGCTAGTAGACTGTGTTTCACCGTATTCATACGAAACTCCTTGTGCGTTCCCGCGGAACGGGAAGATTAGTGGGGAAAAAGAAGGACCAAAGGGGAAACAATAAAAACCGGCGCAAAACCGGGTGTGTGTGAGAATTGGTAAAGAAAGAAGTAAAAAAACGAAACGCCCCGCCGGCAAGGCGGAAAAGGTAAATCCTAGTAAACCGATAAGGGGGGAGTAATAGAGAAGAAAACAGACAAAAGGAGCCTATCAGCGGGAACGGACAGCTTAGGGTTCATGGGAAAAAATGCCACGGTAGGTTCCTCTCCTTTGTAAATTTAAATATAGCGAGGTATTAAGAAAAAATCAAGAAAAATACGATTTTTTTTTGAAATTCGGTAAAAATCCCGAAAACCCACAAGAGCCTATGGCTCCGTCATCAGGTAGATCCCGGATACCGGGGCTGCTCAAGGATTTGGTGGCAGGCGGCCCAGTGGCCGGCGCTGATCTGTCGCAGTTCCGGTTCGCTTACCGTACAAACTTCGCGGATCATGCTGCACCGGGTATGAAAACGGCATCCTTGGGGAATGTGGTAGGCGCTGGGTACGTCACCGGGTAGTTCCGTGCGTTTCCGCCGCCTGCCGGTATCCGGTATAGGGATGGCCCCGATGAGGCCCCGGGTATACGGGTGCAGGGGATGGTTATAGAGTTCATGTTTATCGGCAAGCTCCAATAGTTTTCCCAGGTACATCACCGCGATACGGTCGCTGATATGCTTTACCACGCTCAGGTCATGGGAGATGAACAGGCTGGTGAGTTTCCTCCTGTTTTGCAGGGATCGGATAAGGTTTAATACCTGGGCCCGTACGGAAACATCCAGTGCCGAGAGGGGTTCATCAAATACAACAAACTCAGGATTCAGTACCAGCGACCGGGCGATACCGATACGCTGTCTCTGCCCCCCGGAGAATTCATGGGGGAAACGCCCCAAATGACGGCTTGAGAGACCGACCTCCTCAAGGACCCTGGCCGCCGCTTCCCTGCGTTCTGTTTTGATCCCTATCTTGAATACCGCAAGCGGAGCGGTAACGATTTCTTCCACCGTCATCCGGGGATTAAGGGATGCATACGGGTCCTGAAACACTATTTGCATCCTGCGGCGCATGCCGCGCAGGGCCTTCTTAGGCATATCCAGGAGTTCTTCTCCCTGGTAGCGGACAGACCCTCCGCTGGCCGGTATAAGACGCAGGATAATCCTTCCCAGGGTTGATTTACCGCAGCCTGACTCTCCCACCAACCCCAGGGTTTCACCTTCCCGGATGCTGAAACTTACGCCATCCACGGCGCGCAGGATTTTTTTTCCCTCCCCCAAAAAACTCCCCCGGCCCTGATAAAATTTACTGAGTCCTGAAACCGTGATTAAACCGTTACCGTCCATCTTCATTTACTTGATCCGCGGGCGGGTCCATGCCCAAGAACCCGCTTGCGCGGGGAAGTTTCAATGTGGGGCGGGTCATATAAAAAGCAAGCCACCACGGCGTCTTCATGAGCGGTAAGTTCAGGCTGCGTATGTCCGCATTTGGCCAGAGCGTTTCCGCACCGGTCAAAAAAACGGCAGCCGGGGGACATCCCGCTCAGGTCGGGCACCGTACCGGGAATAATGTCCAGCATATCCACATCCCTATCCGGACTGGGTATGGACCGTAAAAGGCCGCGGGTGTAGGGGTGTTTGGGGCTTTGAAAAATATCGGCCACCGGGGCGTACTCTACCCCTTTACCGGCGTACATCACCATTACCCGGTCCGCCATTTCGGCGATGACTCCCATATCATGGGTGATAAGTATAACGGCCATGCCCAGCGTTTCCCGCAGGGAACGGATGAGGGCCAAAATTTGCGCCTGAATTGAAACATCCAAAGCCGTAGTAGGTTCGTCGGCAATGAGCAGCTTGGGGCCGCCGGCAAGGGCCATCGCTATCATCACCCGCTGGCGCATACCGCCGGAAAGCTGGTGAGGATATTCGGAAAAACGCAGCCGGGGGGACGGAATGCCCGCCTGCCCCAGGATTTCTATTACCGCTGTCCTGGCCTGGGCTGCGGAAAAGCCCCGGTGCAGGATAAAAGGTTCCATCACCTGCCTGCCTATGGTCATAGAAGGGGTCAGGGACGTCAGGGGATCCTGAAAAATCATGGATATCCGGCTGCCCCGGATTTTACACATGCTTTTTTCGTCCAGCCGGACCAGATCCGTATCCTCAAATAGTATGCTGCCTTCCAGTACGCGTCCGTTTTGGGGCAGAAGACCCATAACCGCAAAAGAACTGACACTCTTTCCGCAGCCTGATTCTCCCACAATACCGAGAATCTCCCCCTGGCCGACATGGAAATCAACGCCGTCCACGGGGACCGTCATCCCTTCTTCGGTTTCAAAGCCGACCCGTAAACCGCGTACCGAAAGCAGCGTACCCGTCATAATGGTTATCTCAGGTCCCACTCCCAGGTTGCCCAACGTTCGGAAGCAAAGTCTTCCGGCTTTACGTTACCCAGGCGTTTATTATAGGCAATCAGGGTATTGGGAGAGTAGAGGACGGGCAGGGCGGCAATTTCACGATGCCGCCGTTGGTATTGGTTAAAGAACGGCGCCCTGGTTTCAAAGGTAAGGGCGTTGATCCCCTTGTCGATTATGTCGGAGAGTTCATAGCTTTTCAGCAACGCGAAATTCACTTCGCTTTCGGGGTGTATCATTTCACGGCTCTCGCTGGGATCCATCACGCCGCCTGAGCCTATCACCCCTATATCGTGTTTGCCTTCCCGCATTTCACGCATGAGCGTTGAAAAGTCTACCAGATTGATCCTGACCTTGAGGCCGACGGCTTCCAGGTTTTGCTGAATCAGCACCGCCGCCTGTTCGCGGCTGGCATTTCCGGAAGGTACATAAAAAATCAGTTCCTGGTTAAGGGGGAAATTTTCCCGCCGTAAAATCTCCCGTGCCCGCGGGGGATCATACCAGACCGCTACGGAAGGGTCATAATAGGGATTAGCGGGCACAATGGGGGTAACTACCGGTACGCCCTGTCCCTGGTACACCAAATCGACCAGGGCTTGGCGGTTGATGGACATGGAAATGGCCTGGCGTACGGCTTCGGTGAGGTAAGGTTTTTCGGTATTGATAAGCAGGGTTTGGTAATTAGTGGTAGGGACCGACTGGGTTATCAAATGGGACTGAGCCTGGGCAAGGGCCCAATCCGCCAGCACTATGCTGCCCAGAGCGGGTATATCCACTTCTCCGCTTATAAGACTTGCCAGAAGACTGTTCGCGGGAACCACCCGTACCACAAGCCGGTCAAATTTCGGCGCTCCCAAAAAATAATTCGTATTGGCGGTATACTCAATCCGTTCCCCTTCTATTTTGCTCACGAATTTAAACGGGCCGGTTCCTATGGGATTGGTTTCCCAGGTTTCAGGGGCATTGATCAGGGTTGTGGTTTTTCCTTCAAGAAGATGCTTGGGCAGGATGAATACGTTGTTTAAACTGGTCAGGAGGGTTTCATAGAACATGGCGCCACGCATGCCTATAACCACGGTGTTTCTGTCCACCGCCCTGACCGAGATGGACTTGGGGGCGGTCTCGGCGCCTGAATTATCCACGCCGGCAATATACGCCAGGTAGTGGCGGCTTACCGCTTCTACCGCGGGATTAGAATACAACTGAAAGGTGAATACCACATCATCGGCGGTAAAGGGCCTGCCGTCATGCCAGCGGGCGTTCCGGTTCAAATGAAAGGTTATCTCGGTAGAATCGGTATTGATTTCCCAACTGTCCGCCAGTTCGGGGGCATATTCGCCGTTCCCCTTGGAGGAAGTGAGTTTGTTGTAAATTTGCCCGCACACAAAACGGTTGTAGGCGGCGCTCGAATTCAGTGGCATCAGGGTTTCCCACGCGTTGGTAATGGCAATGGTAACTACCTTTTCGGATGATCGCTCCGACCTGGGGGAGGCCCCGACAGCCTGAATCCCAATGAATAGCGCCAGAATACCGGCAACTACTGTCTTTGTTCTTTTCATACATACCACCTTTGTTATAAGATATATTTCAAAGTTAACCTATATAATTTATAGGATATAGATCAATTATGTCAAGCATGGTACGGGAATTTATTTGGTAAAAGCTCGAATTTTGTCAGCGGTACGGCAGGGCGCCGGGCCTTAAAGGACGCGGCGGCTTTTATGCCGGGGGTCCAGGGCGTCCCGTATACCGTCGCCCAAAAAATTGACGCTGCTTACGGTCAGTACCAGGGCCAGTCCCGGAGGCAGCCATTGCCAGAATCTATAGGCGAGAACCGTAATAGACTGGGCTTCATGGAGCATGTTTCCCCAGCTTGCCATAGGGGGCTGGACGCCCATTCCCAGGAAACTTAACGCCGATTCGGTCAGTATTGCCCCGGCGGTCATGGAAGCGCAGGCCACCAGAATGGGGGAAGAGACATTGGGCAGTATGTCTTTAACCATGATTACCAGATCTCCGGTTCCTGCCGCTTTGGCGGCTTCTACATATTCCTTTTCCCGTACCGAAAGGACCGTACTGTGGGTAATACGGGCGAATTCGGTCCAACCCAGGAAGCCTATTACCAGCGGGACCGAAAGCAGGGAAGGTCCGATAACGGAGACCAGTACCAGTATCAGTATCATCGACGGAAAAGACATGAATATATCCACGAGCCGCATGACGCTTGTCTCTATCCGGCTCCGGTAATACCCGGCCAGGAGGCCCAGGGGTACTCCCACCGCCGCCGCGGTCAGCGCGGCGAGGAATCCCACAAGGAGGGAAACCCGGCCGCCGTAGATGAGCCGGGCAAATATATCCCTCCCGATAGAGTCGGTTCCCAACGGATACGCGGCGTTTGGGGCCACGCTAAAGGCGGTAAGATCGGAAGAATAGGGGTCAAGGTCCAAAACCAGCGGGAGAAAGATCACGGAAAGACTTTCGACAATGAGAATAACAAGGGCGGTCACGGCGGTTTTGTGACGCGCAAATTTCTTGAAGCCCCGACGGCGACCTTTATAGGTACTCATAGCCTGGTTCCGTTATTCATAACGTATCCGGGGGTCCAAAAGCCCATACAGCAAATCTATCATCAGATTAATCACGAGAACCCCGGCGGATACAATAACCGTAATACCCATAACAACCGGGTAATCCCTGAGGGCTATGGATCTTACCATGAGGGAGCCGATACCCGGCCAGCTAAAGACCTGTTCCGTTACCACCGCTCCGCTGATAAGTCCGGGCAAAGACATCCCGATAACCGCCGCCACCGGGAGGAGCGCGTTTTTAAGTCCATGCCGCAGCAGCACCTGTGTTTTTGTAAGTCCCTTGGCCTTGGCGGTTCGGATATAGTCTTCTCCTAAAACTTCCGACACCGAAGAACGTATATGGCGTATCCAGATGCCTATATGCTGAAAGGAAAGTACCAGGACGGGCAAAACAAGATGTTTCAGCAGGACCAGGACCGTTTTGTCTCCGCCTGAATCGTACATTCCGCCGGAAGGGAGGATTTTCAGCCCCGCCGCGAAGATAAAAATCAACGCAAGGCCGATAAAAAAATTGGGAGTGGAAAACATCAAAAACGAAATTCCCGAAACCAGGTAATCCCGTTTGGATCCCGGTTTGGACGCGGCCAGTATACCCAGGACAAGGGATGCCGCCAGGGACACTAAAACCGACGTTCCCGTCAAGAGCAGGGTGGGACCGATACGCTCGCCTATCATGGTCAACACCGGCCGTCTCGTAGCGTAGGAAAACCCAAGGTCCCCATGAAGCAGCGCGTTAAGCCAGTTCACGTACTGTATCCACACCGGCTTATCCAGCCCGTAGATGATCTTTCGCCGTTCAAGTTCCGCCGCCGTTATATGGGGATCTATCAGAAGCGCGTCCAGAGGACTTCCCGGCGCCAGGGATGCGACAAGGTACGCTATGATGGTAATACCTATAAAAGTCGGCGCCGCGATACAGAGACGGCGGATACAGTAACTTCCTTTCATATTTATCCTTTCCCGTGTTCGCGGGGCAAGAAGGCTGATTCGGGAGTCTGGTTTCATACCCCGCCGAACCTTCGGTTCGCGCTTGCCGCGGCTCAAATAACGCAACACCTACAAAAGGGGGTATTAAACCAGACGCTATTATAAACTTCCTATCGAACGAGCCTCCATTCAAACAAAGGTAAAGCTAAAGATACCGCGCGGAGGCTCATTGGAGGGCCCGGCCCATACCGGCAAGCAAGCGTACTTCGAGCTTGCCCCTGGGTTCTTTATTCGAGAATCTGGTTTAATACCCCGCGGCTTGCCACGCGGAGGCTCATTCTTAATTATTCCTATAGAAATTGTATATAGTCAATACTTTGCAATCAGCAATTCCAAATTCAAAAAAATGGTCAAATGCGATTAACCTCGACTCTTCCCTCCGTATAAGCATTTGACCTTTTTTTCTCTTTTTTGCGGCAAGTCCATTGCGTATTACGGCCGAAAAGAGACCCAAAGCGGGGCACTGGGGAGCGGCTTACGTTCGTAAGCCGGGGTCTGACCCTTTGCTTTCATTCGTAAGCGGGGTCTGACCCCCGGCCTGCTTTTACGGTCTCGTTTCGGTTTCGGAACAGTTGAATTTG
>JAITRD010000109.1 GCA_031288575.1 Treponema sp.
CCCCCCGGCCTCCCTCACCCCCCCCCGCACGGCCAAACCGGCCCCCGCGGCCCCCCCCGGGGGCCCCCACACTTCTGGCCGAGGCGGCGACACGGGCTATCTGTTGCAAGGGGGAGGTAGTGAGCGGTTTAATAGTTTTGCTATCATCGGCTTTTTCTTTTGCGGCTTAAGTTAAAAGTAAATGCAGGAGCCCTGCCAGAGGGCGGGCGCGGGGGCCCGCTCATGCCCGGGTTTGTTCCAGTTCCAGGGCTTTCTCCTCCCATTCCCTGGTTTTTTCGTCTATCCTGGCGGCAATTTCCCGGATTTTGGCCTGCACGGCCCGGGCCTTCTCCCCGGCGGAATACACCGCGGGCCTTGCCAGGGACTCCTCAAGTTCCGCCTTTTCCGCCTCAAGGTTTTCCAGGTCCTTGAGGATCTCCGCCTCCTGCCGGGTAAGCCGCCGGATGAGGGCCTGTTTTTGCTTTTCCGCTTCCCGGCGTTCAGCCGCGTTTTGCCGCCCTTCCCCCGTGATCTGGATCCTCCCGGGAAGCGTTTTGGAGGAGGCCGCCCCGGGAGAAGGGTTTTGGCCCTCCCGCAGGGTGTTTCCCGGGGGCTTGTCCCGGGGCCGGTCCGAACCGGGGGCGCCGGGAAAGAAGCCTGTCCCGGGGCCTGTTCCGCCGCCCCCCCTTTCCCGTTCCAGGCGCTCCAGGTAATAGCCGTAATCCCCGTAAAAAAGCCGGTGGGAGTGCCCCGCCGCCGGGCCGGGAAGGCCGGAAGCGGCCCCCCCGGTTGAAAGTTCCAGGGTTTTGGTGGAGAGGGCCTCCATAAAGGAACGGTCATGGGAGACGAAGATAATGGTTCCCGGAAATTTTTTGAGGGTGTCCAGGAGTATGTCCTTGGAAAGGAGATCCAGGTGGTTGGTAGGTTCGTCCAGGACGAGGAGGTTCATAGGCTTAAGAAGCATTTTAAGGAGGGCCAGCCGGCTTTTTTCCCCCCCGGATAATACCGAGAGGGGTTTATACACGTCGTCTCCCCGGAAAAGAAAGGCCCCGAGCATATCCCGCACCCGGGGAACCAGGGGGGTGGGGGCCTCGGCTTCCATAAATTCCAGAACCTGCCCTGTCCCGGTCATGGTTTCCGCCGCGTCCTGGGAGAAATACCCCGCCTGAATCCCCGTGCCGTAATTCACTTTGCCGGTAAAATCCCCGTCCCTGCCGGCGATGATCCGCAGGAGGGTAGATTTCCCCGCCCCGTTCCGACCCACCACCAGAAGTTTTTCCCCGGACTCCAGGGTAAGGTCCACCCCCGAGAGGACCCTCCGGCTTCCGTAGCTTTTTCCGATCCCTTCCAGGGTTAGGGCTATCCGGCCCGAATGGGGGGGCGGCGGGAAGGCGATGCTGATCCTCTTGAGGGATTCGGGGATTTCAAGGGGTTCCATTTTTTCAAGCCGCTTGATAAGTTCCTGGGCAAAGGCCGCTTTGCTGGCTTTATAGCGGAAACGGCGGATCAGGGCTTCGGTTTTAGCGATTTCCTCTTGCTGGGCCTCGTAACGTTTTAAAAGGCTTTCCATTTCGGCCTGGCGAACCTGTTCGTAGGCGGTGTAATTCCCCGCGTAACGTTTCAGGTTTCCCTGAAAAAGTTCGTAGACCTCGTTCACCGTTACGTCCAGAAAATAACGATCATGGGAAACCAGGAGGTAGCCTCCGGTAAAGGAACGGAGCCAGCCCTCAAGCCAGGTCCGGGCCTCAATATCAAGGTAGTTGGTGGGTTCATCCAAAAGCAGGATGTCCGGGGCTTCCAGAAGCACCTTGGCCAGGGCAATCCGCATCTGCCAGCCTCCGGAGAATTCCCCGACCTCCCGGTCTAAATCGGCCGGGGAAAAGCCCAGCCCGGCAAGCACCATGGCAATGCTTTGATCCCGGTGATAGTAGCCGGAATTTTCCACCTGTTCCCCCAGCCGGTGATACTCCTCCAAAAGGGCCGCCGTCGGGCGGTCATCAAATTTTGCCTTTTCCAGGCTCCGGCCTATCTCCTCCATCCGGCTCAGGAGCCGGGTAATTTCCTCATAGGCGGTTTCCGCCTCTTCCCTGAGGGTCCGGCCCCGGCGGGAGGTTTCCGGGGAAACCATTACCGATTGGGGCAGGTAGGAAATCCGGCTTCCCCTTTGGACCGCCCGGTCTCCGGAATCGGCGCCGAGTTTGCCCGCGATGACCTTCATGAGGGTGGATTTGCCCGAACCGTTTGCCCCGGAAAGGCCGGCCCGGGAACCCGCGCCCAGGTAAAGGCTGACATTCTTGAGGATGTCCCGCTCCCCAAAGGCAAGGGATACCCTGGAAAATTGAACAAAGGCCATGAATTACCAGTCCGCCTTAAAAAAATAGATTATCATGGGGGAAGCGGCCCGCCGGGTAACCGTTACCCCGTTCAGGCTGGATTCAGGCACGTATTCAATCCGCAGCCCCTGGGTGTCGAGGGTATACATAAAATGCACCGCGACGCCAAAATTCCCGGAGGAAGGGGCCTCCGCGGTTTCTATGCGGTCAAAAACAAGGGAAAAGGCCCCGTCGTAACGGCTGCTTAAGGAAGGCTCCAGAAAAAGCCCCATGACCACGGCGCCGCTTTCCAGGGCCGCGGGGGGTATTACCCGGGGAATTAAGCGGTCATAACCGGTCCAGGTAAAACGGCCGCCCTCGCTAAAAGAGAGGGTCCCGTAGTTGGTACTGTTGAATGCCGGCCCCTGGGCATAGATTCGGCTAAAAAGCCCGTCCCGCCGGACCGTTTCCTGGGCGATAATGTCTTCCACCGCCACCGGCAGGGCGACAAAAAGCAGGGTCCGCAGGGCGCTCCCGTTTTCGGTATATTGTACCTCAAGGACCGTATCCGAGCGGAGGCTCATCTTTAAGGAGGCCCCCTCGAAACGCCAGGACCGGTTCCCGATAGGCCGAATTCCCGTATAGGAGAAGGTCCGGTCCAGGTTGGGCAGGTATATCCGGGCCATTCCCGCGTCTTGACCGGGGAAAAAGCGCCACTGCCGGGAGAGGTCCTCCAGATCTATCCGGCCGCTGTTTATCATTGTGCCGTACCACTCGGGAGACCAGGTCCGGGCCAGGAGCCGGTCCAATTCCGGGTCCTCCGCTTCCTCCGGCGCCGCCTGGCTAAAGGTCAGGGGGCCCCCGATATGCTCAAAAAGCCGGAGCCGGTAGGAAAAACAGTAGCCCCTGTTGCCGTCTTCGGTAAGAACCTGGTACCACTCCCCCGGCAGGGGATCCCCGGTGGTACTGATAGCGGGATTACCCTGGGCGGGGCCTAAAATTTTGACGATTTCGCCGATTTTCAGCCGGTATGTCCGCCGGGCGCTGTTATCCGGGCTTTCCCGGATAGGAAGCCCGTCCTGAAGGGTTTCCGCGTAGATCAAAGCAAAGGGAGCAAAGGCTTCCGCCCTTTTTTGAGCGGCCCCTTTAGTCCCCGCCAATTCAAGCTGGGCCAGGGGAATCTCCAGTTTGTCGACCGGATCTTCCGGCCTCCGGTATATTTGGGGGATTCCCGCCACCCACACCTGGTCAATATTAGATCTGATATACACCGGCAGTACGGTTCCGGAGGGAATGACCGGGTCTTCCACGGACCACAGCAGCACCCCCCATCCTAAAAGCCGGGTACAGGAAGCGAATAAACCGGCCGTTATCAGGATAAAAAGAAAAAATCCCCAAAAATGCCGCCTTTCCTTTAGCAAAAAAAACATAACTCTACCAGTTTATCCGAATCGGCTCCAAAAAACTAGAAGCCCGGCCGGCGGCAATTCTAAATTTACCTATTCCCAAACCGAAAAGAGACCCGGTGCCTATAATAGCCCCTCATTCTCCCCAAAAGGGCCTGCCTTTACCGCCTAACCATCCCCGCGGAACAATAGGGCCGGCGGGGCGGGGCACAATTACCAAGGGGGCCCAGTCCCCTACGTTTGCCCCACAGGAGATAAAATACGAAGACCAAAAAACCACG
>JAITRD010000163.1 GCA_031288575.1 Treponema sp.
AGCCCCTGGACCCGTTCCACACCCTCCGCCCCCGTCTCCTTAGCTCCCAGGGGACTAACCCCATACCCCCATTCCAGGGAAAGGGAATCCAGGGGTACCACCGGGGACATTTCCCCCTCCTCCTGCTTTTTTTTCGTCCCCACGGATTTTGCCATCATTTCATCAAAACCGGCCTTCCTTCTTTGGCGCTGTCCGATGGTAAAGGCGTAAAAGGCAACCAAAAAGGCCATGGGAATAAGTACGTACCAGGGAAAACCCGGCAGGAAGGCAAAGCCGATGAGTATCGCCGCGCAGATCCAATAGGACCGGGCATCCCGGGAAAATTGGGTTGAAACCTCATCCCCCAGATTTCCCGGAGCGGCGGAACGGGTAACCACGATACCCATGGCGGTGGATATGAGCAGGGCGGGGAACTGGCTTAAAAGACCGTCTCCGATAGAAAAGGAGATATAGGTCCCCACCGCGGCGTTCAGGGCCTCCCCGTGGATGGCCGTTCCGATGATAATCCCCCCCAGGATGTTTACCACGGTGATAAATATCCCCACCTTCACGTTCCCGGAGATAAATTTGCTGGCGCCGTCCATGGCCCCGTAGAGATCCACCTCCTGCTGAAGATCCTGCTTGCGGGCCCGGGATTCTTCTTCGGAAATGGCGCCGGCGTTAAATTCCGCCTCAATGGCCATCTGCTTGCCCGGCAGTCCGTCCAGGGTAAACCGGGCGGCCACCTCCGAAACCCGGGTAGCCCCCTTGGTAATAACCAGCACCTGCACCGCAATGATAACGATAAAGATGATAAACCCCACCACCAAGCCTTCCAGGCCCCCGGAACCCACCACAAAGGAGGAAAAGGCCCGGATCATCCGGCCGTCAAAGGCCGCCCCCCGGGTCAGGATAAGCCTGGTGGAGGATACGTTTAGGGCCAGGCCGAAGACGGTTACCACCAGAAGCACCGTGGGGAAGAGGCTGAAATCGGTGGCCTTTTTGGTATAAAGCACGATAAGGAGTATCAGGAGGGAAAGGACCAGGTTCAGTGCCATAAGGGTATCCAGAAGTACCGTGGGGAGGGGGATCACCAGCATGATCACCACCACCACTACTCCCAGGGCGATAAAAAGATCATTGGGCCGTCCCAGGATGGAATTTGAAATTTTATTTACGCCGTTGGCGCCCGCTACATCGGCCATTATTTACCAGCTCCTTTTTCCATAAGCCTAAGCCCCCAAGTCCCGGGCCTTCCGGCGTTCTTCGTTAATAGCCCCTACCTTGATGAGGATCTCGGCCACCAGGGTCCAGTAGGCTTCGGGTATGCTATCCCCCACCTCGGTATTCCCGTAGAGAGCCCGGGCCAGGGGTTTGTTTTCCACCAAGGGAACCCCGTGCTGCTCGGCAACCCGGCGTATCCTAAAGGCGACTTCGTCCTCCCCCTTGGCGGTAACCTGGGGAGCATCCATAAGGGTCTGATGATACTCCAGGGCAACGGCGAAGTGGGTGGGGTTGGTTATAACCACATCCGCCTTGGGAACCCGGAGGAGCATATCCCGGGTCATGATCTCCCGCATACGGCTGCGAAGCCGGGAACGGACATAGGGGTCCCCTTCGTACATCCGCCGCTCTTCCTTTACCTCTTCCCGGGACATTTTGAGGGATTCCCGGTATTGCCGGCGCTGAAACATATAATCCGGAATGGACAGGATCAGGAGCAGGAGGGCGGAAATAATAAGCATCCGCGCGGCCAGGGAAGCTACGGTGGAGATCCCAATCCACAGGGCCGCGTTTTGCAGGGTTGCAAACCTTTCTATATTGCCGCTGATGATAAAATAGGCCACCACCCCGATAATTCCCAGTTTTACCAGGGATTTAAAAAAATTAAAAAAACCCTCAAGGGAAAAGAGGGTACGCTGAAAATACCGGCCGAACCGGGGAATAATTTTGGAAAAATCCGGCGTCAGGGGTTTGGTGGTAAAGAGAAAACCCGTCTGAACCAGGTTGGCGAATATAGCCGCCGCCATGGCCACCGCCACAATGGGGGCCGCCAGGCGTATAAAATAGGAAAAAAAAGCCCCGGTTATGATCCCGTCCTTGGTAGGGTCCAGTTCCGCCGCCCGGAGGAAAAAAAACCTTACCATCTCCGTACAGGTCCGCAGCATTGAAGGGGCGAGAAAAAACAGGACCAATACGGGCAGAAAAAGCACCAGGGCGCCGATAAGTTCCTGGCTTTTGGCCACCCGCCCCTCTTCCCGGGCCTTTTGGATCTTATACTCCGAGGGTTCTTCGGTACGGCCCTCATCCTCGGCGGCAAACCACTGGAGGTCTATGGCCGCGACGGATGGGGAAAAAAGATCCCGTTCCCGATCCCGGCTTGTTAAATTTCTATCCCCCTGGACTATTATCCGGCATTCGATCATAAACCGCCCCCAATCTGTTCCCCAATTTGGATGTAAAGGCTTTCCAGGGAGCCGAAGGCCGATTCCACCACCCTGCCGAAGGCTTCGGTCATAAAGGGCAATGTGGTAAGGATGAGCAAAAAAGCGACGGTAATAGAAATAGGAAACCCCTCGGAGAGGATGTTGATCTGGGGGGCCGCCTTGGAAATAAGCCCCGTCGCCAGGGAGGTGAGGAAGAGGGTTCCCAGGATGGGCATGGAAATAATGATCGCATCCATAAAAAGCCGGGAAAGCCCCGCAAGGAGCATCCCCATCACCGGGTCCCGGCCTTCCACCAGGGCGATGATGCTCACGCTTTGTACGGAAGACCAAAAACCGCCCAGGAAAAGCTCCCGGAATCCGCCCAGGGAAAGGAAGACCAGCATGGCTACCAGGTTAAGGTATTGACCCAGGAGGGGGTTTTCCACCTGGGAGAGGGGGTCGAAGGTTTCCGAAGCCCCAAAACCCATCTGGAGGGAAAAAAACTGCCCCGCCGTGGAAAAGGCGGAAAAAATAAGGGTAAGGAAAAATCCGATAATAATGCCGATAAGCGCCTCCCCTATCACCAGGAACACAAAGGAAAGGCCGTAGGGAGCGATATCCCAGCCCCGCGCCAGGGCCCCCGGAAAAGCCCCGTAGGCGGCGAAACCCGCCAGGGCGATTTTCGCGGCCTGGGGAACCGCGTCCGAGGAAAGCAGGGGGGCGGTTTCTATCATAGCCAGGGCCCGGACAGCGATAAGGAGAAAGGCCGGCGTGGAGGCCAAAAGTTCGGTGATAATCCCGTTTTCCATTGCCTTTAGCCTACCTTGCCATAGACGGAATCATCCGGAAAAGCTGCACCGTGTAATCCCCCAGGGAAGAGAACATCCATCCCCCAAGGAAGGCCAGCATGAGGAGTATCGCGATAATCTTGGGCACAAAGGTAAGGGTCTGTTCCTGAATAGAGGTGGTCGCCTGAAGGATAGCCACCACAAGCCCCACAATAAGGGCGGAAAACAAAAGGGGCGCCGCCAAAAACAGGACTTCTAAAATCCCTCCCCGCAGGAGGGTGGTAATCTCGCCGATGCTCACCGGCACCTCCTATAAAAAAGAACGGACAAGCTGATCCGTTAAAAGCCCCCATCCGTCCACCAGAATGAACAGGATGAGCTTAAAGGGCATGGAAATCATCACCGGGGGCAGCATGATCATTCCCATGGACATGAGGGCGCTGGCCACCACCATATCAATCACGATAAAGGGAATAAAAAGCACAATCCCTATCTTAAAGGCTACGGTTAATTCGTTAAGAATAAAGGCCGGAATGAGCACATAGGTAGGCACGTCCGCCAGGGATTCCGGCCGGTCAAGGCCCCGCATGGCCATAAAAAGCCGGATATTATCCCTGTTATTCTCATTCCGCATCTGGCTGTACATAAAAATCCGCAGGGGCCCCTCCGCTTCCCGGTAGGCCTCTTCCACCGAAATCTCCCCCTCCGTCAGGGGCCGGAAAGCATTGTTATAGATGGTTTCAAAGGTCGGCCACATGATAAAAACCGTAAGAAAAAGGGATATGCCCAGGATAACCTGATTCGGCGGGACCTGCTGAAGGGAAAGGGCCCGTTTGACAAAATCCAAAACCACGGAGATCCGCAAAAAGCTGGTCATAAGGATAATGATGCTCGGCGCCAGGGAAAGGATCGTAATAAGGAGGAGAAGCTGGAGGGAAAAGGCCACCTCCTGGCCTGATTCGGGATTCCTGATAGTCAGATCGATAAAGGGGATCACCGGGTCCGCGGGGGGAGCGGGGATAGCCATGGTCCCCGGAACCGACATATCCGGAAAGGGCAGGGTTTGGGCGCTCAGGAAAAACCCGGGAATGAAAAAAAGAAAAGAGAAAAAGACCGCCCTCCAAGGGCCGGCGGGTTTCATGGATTAAAGCCTCCGAAGCCGTTCCCGGCGTTTGCGCAGATTGTCCGCGCTGGGATTTTCGGAATCCTCCGGGAAATCCTTCCCGCTCAAACGGCTTAACATGGTTTTAAAATCCAAAAACCGGCGACCGGTTTCGGCGTTTTTCCGGGAATCGTTCAGGCGCATGGCATCCACCGTTTCCTGATCCTCAACCTTCGCTATCAGGGAAACCCCGTTTTCAGAGGATCCCACAAGCCATGCCTGGGGGCCTACGGAAAGGACATAGGCAAAACGGCTGCCCCCCAAATGAAGGGAAGCTAATATTTTAAGGTGGGGGTCCCGGTATTCTGCGGCCCGGGTCAGGCGCTTTAAAAAGAAAACAACCCCGTAAACGGCCAGGGCGGCCAGGAGGAGAACCAGGATCATCCGCAGGATAACAAAAAGGGAAACCCCTTCCCCAAGGGTCTCCGGTTCGCCCGGGAGGGTATCGTCCAAAAGGATGGAACGTTCTTCCGACTGGAGATCCGGGGATGCTTCGCCTTCCTCAAGGGACTGGGCGGATAAAAAAAAGGATTCCCCTTCCCGTCCGGAATTGATAAGAAATACCAAAGCCAAAAAAATACAACAAAAAAAACGGTGAGACACTTTCAGTTTTTCCCCTCCCAAGTACAAACTGACTAATCGATTTATATATATATCCTAACTCATGTCGTTCATTCTTTCCATAGGAGAAACGATTTCCGTAACCCGGACGCCGAAATTTTCATCAATTACCACCACTTCGCCTTTAGCAATGAGCTTATGGTTCACCAAAATATCCACCGGTTCGCCGGCAAGTTTGTCCAATTCTATGATAGTCCCTTCGCCCATGCCGAGAATTTCCTTGATAAGCTTCCGGGTACGGCCCAATTCAACGGTCATCTCCATGGAGACATCCATGATAAGGCCGATATTACCCTGTTCCTGGGGAACCATGTGGGGCGTTAAATTAGCAAACTGAACCGGCTGCACATTCGGATGCTGCCCCGTCCCTCCGGGCATAGCTCCCGTCATACCCATACCCCCCATGCCGCCGCCCATATTGGGCACGGCTCCTCCGCTAATGCCGCCGAAGCCGGGCATAGCCATAGCCGCGGGGGACGCCTTTTTACCGCTGAGGGCCTGGGCGATATCGCCCGCGGGCTGAGAACCAAGAATTTCCCATATCCGGTATTCATTTGCATCCCCTAGATCAAGTTGATATTCCGCGCAAAAAAACTCGCCCCCCGGAAGGGCCGCCACCGCTTTTGGCACATTAGCCGCTTCCGGAGGTACCGAGGCGATGGATTTATTCCCCGTTTTATCGGTTAAGGCGGTAATCTGGGTCCCTAAAAATTGGGATATCACCTCCCCAATTACGGACATGGCCATCTCGTCCAGGGTGATATTCTCCTCTTTATTCATGAGGCTGGCAATACTTTTTGCCGTAATTTCGCTCATAATAAAAAGATGTTCCCCCGGAAAACCGGAACTAAAATCGGCTTTTACCACCGTTACCATATCGGGAAGCTGGGTGAGCAGGGCATCCCGGCTGGTAAAACTTGCCTGGGGCCCCTTAAGGGAAACCGCGGAGCCGGTCATCATGGAAAGATTGGAGGACCCCGCATCTATGGTGGAAGCAAAGAAGCCTTGCAGAGCCTGGCGTTCATTTTCGCCTCTTCCCGGCGCGGGCGCCGTTGGAGCGGAAACGGAAGCCCCAATCCCCGAAGAATCTACCCCCGCCAGCAATGCGTCAATTTCATCCTGAGAAAGAGCGCCGTCGCTCATATTGTTTCCTCCCCTTCAGACGCAAGCTCTTCAAACTCTTCCTGTTCAAGCTCTGCGATCTTTTTAATGATCTGTACCGCCATCTTTTTACCGATAACCCCGGGACGGCAGAGAAACTTCTTTTTACTGCCGATATTCAAAGAATAGGGATCCCCGATCCGGGTATTGTAAAGCCTGACCACGTCCCCGACTTGCAGGGAAAGCACGTCCCGGACCGGAACATTTATTTTTCCTATCTCGGCTACTACATTAACATCGACGGTTGCGAGCTTCTCCTTGAGTATATTGAGATTTTCCGTGGTAGTTCCCCGGCGCACCGAAGAATACCAGAACTGGGCGGAAAGTTTTCCGATGATAGGCTCTATCGTTAAGTAGGGAATGCAGAAATTCATCATCCCTTCCACGTCCCCCACCTTGGTTTCCAGGGTAACCAGGACTACCATTTCCGTGGGGGGGACGATCTGGGCAAACTGGGGATTGGTATCGATCTGCCCCAGCCGGGGCCGGAGGTCAATTACCGTGGTCCAGGCTTCCCGCATATTTCCCAGAATGCGGACGATGATCCCCTCCATAACCGAGGTTTCAATATCCGTAAGTTCATGCTGGGCCTTGGTACTCTCCCCGGTACCGCCGAAAAGGCGGTCAATAATAGAAAAGGTAATGGCCGGATCAATTTCGAGGATGGCGTTACCCTTGAGGGGATCCATGTTGATAATCGCCAGGGTCGTGGGGGTCGGGATGGAGCGGATAAATTCCTCGTAGGTAAGCTGATCCACCGACGCCACATGGACATGAACCATGCTCCGGAGATTTGCCGAAAGGCTGGTGGTGGTTAAACGCGCAAAGGTCTCGTGCATGATCGAAACGGTCCGTATCTGCTCTTTGGAAAACTTATCAGGTCGTTTGAAATCGTAGATTTTGATTTTACGAGTATCCGCGGCGGGCCTGAAATCCTCAGGCTCCGTGTCTCCGGCGTTTATGGCGGTGAGCAGTTGATCAATTTCTTCCTGGGACAGAACTTCAGTCATACTCGTATCCTATTAAGGGAGTGTATACCCCCTGCCGTGGAGTTTCAATTTACCGGAACCCCACTTTTTTTAATACGGGGCTTCCAAATTCAGCGGGAAACCCCAAAATGCCGTGCGTAAGGGAAAAAACTTCCCCCGGGGCATCACATTTCCATAACATCCAGTTGGTTAAACAGTATAATCCGGGCCTTTGCCGTATCAAGGACCCGGTTATTTAAATATTCCAAAATCTCCTGCTTTAGCCGGGCCTCATTTTCAGGCTGCAATTCCACCGCATATTTGCTGCTGAAAAAACTCCGCACAAAATCCCGGAGCTGGTACAGGCGGCCGGTTAATTCCGTCTGGGCGGCGTTGTCGTTCAAGTTATAGCCGATGACCATATCCACTACTACCGCATAGGGGGAATCGTCCTTGGTACGGGTCCGGATGGGGCCGATAATGGTTGAATAGGAATACTGGGGCCTTGTTCCAATATAAGGAGAACTTTCCGGGATCGCCGTCTGGGATTTTCCTCCCTTGTTCAGGACATTAAAAGTAATAACCGCCACGGTAACGATAAAAATTAAAGCCCCAAGGCCGATAGCGACAAATTTAAGCAAATTCGGCAGCAGCGCGGCTAAACCGGAAGACTTTTTAGCTGGGCTATCCGATCCTGGAGCCTCACCTTCACCCAGATCAAACTCTTCACTGTCAGACATATCTTTTAACCTCCCCATGCAGGGTTAGTTTTTTAAAACAACCCCTTAATTTTATACTATAGCAAAAACCAGAGTCCATGCAAACCTTTATGCCTAAAGATGCCCGTCATCCAGGATGATCACATCCACCCGCCGGTTATAGGCCCGCCCTTCGGGGGTGTCGTTCCGGCTAATCGGCGCCGTATCGGCAAAGCCGGCCACCTGGAAGCGGTTTTCTTCCACCCCGATATCGGTGAGATAATGGAGGACGCTAATGGCCCGGGCCGTGGAGAGTTCCCAGTTTGAAGGCCAGGGGCCGTCGGGGTCCGTCCCCACCGCGTCGGTATGCCCCTCTATCCTGAATTTTCTCCCCCGGGTTTCGGCGGAATTGAGGAGGGAGGCCAAACGGAGGAGTATATCCCGGGTTTCCTCAATATTGATCGCGGCGCTGGCGGGATTAAAAAAGGCGTCCGAAGCAAGGCTGATGACGATACCCCGTTCGTTATGGGATACCCGCACCTTGTTGGAACGGATCTCCGGGGTAAAAAGGCTGGTCGCCCGTCTCAGGGCGGTACCCAGGGATTTGCCCTGATCCATCGAGGGCAGGGACATGATAGTGTTCCCCAGGTCGGCATTCTGCCCCACCGAAAGGGTATTTCCCCCCACGGAGCCCCCCAGGCCGATGTTGTTGAGGGAGGAGATCATCTGGGCAAATTGGACGGGATCTACCTCGGAGGGGTTAAAGAGGGCCACAAAGCAGCTCAGCATGAGGGTAACCATGTCCGAATAGGTTACAATCCATTCCCCGCTGGCGCTGCCAGCATCGGGTTTCTTTTTTTTCGCCATCGATACCGCCTAATCTTTCAACACTTCCGCTTCCACGGATTTCCGGTCAATGGGATTGAGATAGGTAAGAAGTTTGGAAGCCAGAATACGGGGGTTATCCCCGGCCTGAATAGAAAGCACCCCCTCAATTTCCATCTCCATAACCCGGGATTCCCGGGCATCGGCGGATTTTAACTTTCCCGCCAGGGGGATCATCATCAGGTTTGCCATAATGGAGCCGTAGAGGGTTGTAATCAGGGCGACGGCCATATTGGGACCCAGGGCGCTTTTATCCTCCAGGTTTTTCAACATCCCGATAAGGCCGATTACCGTTCCCAGCATCCCAAGGCCGGGCGCCAGGGTGCCCCACATATTGATAACCGCTATCTTAGAGGCGTGCCGTTCCTGCATCTGGTTCAGTTCGGTTTCCATCAGGGTCCGGATGATTTCCGCGTCGGTACCGTCTACCACAAGGCGCATCCCTTTTTTCATGAACTCTTCATCCAGATCCTCGAGTTCCTCTTCCAAAGCCAAAAGGCCCTCCCGGCGGGCCTTTTCCGACATGGCCATCATCTTGGTGATAAGGGATTTTTCGTCAAAATGGGGAATTTTGAAACAAAGTTTAATAAGACCAAAAACGCCCACGGCATTGGAAACGCTGCTAAAAGTAAAAAGGCCGAAATAGGAACCCAATACGACGATGAATACTGAGGGAATATCCACAAAGGTCAAAAGGCCTGATCCCCCGGTGATGATTCCCAGGGCCACCATGCCGAAACAGCCCGTTAAGCCGATTATGGTTGATATGTCCATAAACTAATTACTCCTCATTTTTAAAAGCGCCAATCTGCCGACGGTACTCAATGATGCGTTCTATCACCACCGATACCTTTTCCCTGACAATGACATGCTTCCCCGATAACATAAGCAAGGTCGTATCAGGATGAACCTCTATGGATTCAATCTGATGGGGATTAATATAATATTCCGTTCCGTCAAGCCGGGTTATTTTGATCATTATCTCGGTTTATCCTTGTTAAAGGTTCCCCCGGAGCCCGCCTTCGGGGGAACCTCTATTGTTTACTTTACCGTTTCAGGGTGAGGAGTTCCTGCAACAATTGATCCGCGGTCTGGATGGTCCGGGAATTGGCCTGGAAACCACGCTGGGTAACAATCATGTCGGTAAACTGTTCGGCCATATCCACATTGGACATCTCCAGGGCGCCGGCAATAATCTTGCCCTTTCCCGCAATTCCCGAAGGCCCGATATTAGCCATGCCGGAGTTGTTGGAAACCGCATAGGTACTGTCGCCGCTTTTCTCCAAACCTCCCTGGTTGGTAAAACTCGCCAGGGCGACCTGAGCCAGGGTGCGGCTGGTCCCGTTGGAATAAATGCCGGTGATAACGCCGCTCTGATCGATTTTAAAACCGTCCAGATAGCCCATGGTGTAGCCGTCCTGGATTATGGCCTTGGTAGAACTTGCCTCCGCGTACTGGGTGACGGAATTGATAAACCCGCCGATGGTACCCAGATTCAGTTCAAATTCCTGCCGTACCGGGGCGCCGTCATCCCCGGGGGTGGCGCTTTGCACATCGTAGGCGACATTCATGATCACCGCCCCCTCCGCCCCGGGGCCTCCGGAAACATTGCCCGCCCCGTCTTCGGCGCTGAGGAGGGTGCCGTTATTGGAAAAATTGAGCACAAAGGCAACAGGCCCCCCCGCGGCGGGAGCATCCTCCCCAAGGCCGATAGCCGTATTGGTGGGGGCCTCGTTTTCGGGATCCACGATCACCGTCGCGTTCCAACTGTTGTTGGTCCCCGGTACCCGGGTAAAATCCACCTGGAGGATATGCTCATCCCCGAAGGTATCGTAAATTTTTATGGCGGTACCCCAGGTTCCCGCTATTATTTCCCCCTGGGTAGGATCCTCGGGGATTTCCGGCAGCCGTTTATCCAGGTTACAGGCAAAGTTAACCAGGGTAGTTGCCCGGGCAGGGTCCTTGGAACCCACGGGGATTATCAAGTCTTCAATTTCCCGGGACACATCCAGCACCCGGACCCCCTCCACTTCCCGGGCCATCCAGCCCTGGACCCGCATCCCGTTGGCGGGGTTCACCATGGTGCCCGCGTTATCCAAATCAAAAGCCCCGGCCCGGGTAAAGAAGGACTTGTCCCCCTCTTTAAGGATAAAGAACCCCGTCCCCTCGAGGGCCAGGTCCGTTCCCACCCCGGTGGTCTGGAAGGAGCCCTGGGTATGGATAGTATCAATAGACGCTATGGCCATGCCCAAACCTACTTCTTTGGGGTTAACGCCCCCCAAGTCATCGGTGGGACGGGCCGCCCCCTGGAGCTGCTGGTAGAGCAGATCCTGAAAATTGACCCGGCCCTTTTTAAACCCCGTGGTGTTGATATTGGCAATATTGTTGCCAATCACATCCATTCTGGTCTGGTGATTCTGCAGTCCGGATACTCCGGAAAACAATGAACGCATCATAGTGATTTACTCCTCAAATACCCTGGTTACCTGATCCCAATGGTAATAAATGCCATTGACTAAAACCTGAGGGATGCCGCCCCGGGTAACCGCCTTGACGGTTCCCTGGACGAACTTGTCTCCTTCTGTTAATTCTACCGATTTGCCCAGGGCGTTTACCGCCTCGTTCCCGGCGATTAATTCCCTAAGCCGGGCGAAGTCATTGGCCATGCTGGTCATCTGGTCCAGGGTAGAAAACTGGGCCATCTGGGCTATAAATTCCTTATCCTCCATGGGGGCCGTGGGGTCCTGGTAAGAAAGCTGGGTGATAAGGATCTTTAAAAAATCATCCTTCCCCAAATTTTGCTGGGGATTTTTCCCCTGGTTTATTTTATTGTTATGCTCCTGAACCATTTGAGCAAGAGCCGCTTTTTCCTGCGAATTAAGTTCAACCTGGATTGCCATATTTTCTCTCCGTTTATACCAACATATTGATCTGCCGGAAAATTCCGTATCCGGAATCTCCCCCGGCCCCTTCCTCCCCTTCTAAGGAGGCATCGTAGGTGGCTGCCGCTAGCTGCCGGGAAAAGAAGGGGCCTGTCTCCCTTTTGTCTTCCCCCCGGCCTTCCCTGTTTTGCCCGCCTCCGAAGGCCAAAGCCGTATCAAGATCAGCCCCGTCAAAACCGGCGTCCATAAACGCCTGCTCTAAAGAAGGGAGTTCCCCTTCAAAGGCTTTACGGGCCGCGTCATTTTCCACAATAATATGACCCGTTACCTTGTTTTCGGCCATTTCAAGCCGTATCTTTACATTTCCCAGGGATTCCGGCTTAAGAGAAAGCCGTATGGTCCCTTCCCCGCCGTCCCGCAGGATAATCCGGGCGCTCCGGACAATATCCCCGCCGAGGTTCTGCCGGAGTTCCCGGGCAAGGAGATTTTCAAAGCCCCTTTCCCCGGCGGCTGCCTCCGGGGCATCCCCTTCCCCGGTTCCTTCTTCGGCCGAGGGCAGTTCCGCAAAAAGCTCCGCTTCCCCGCTTCCCGCCCCAAGCCTGGGGGAAAGGGTATTTTTGATTTCCCCGGCCCCTTCGGAAAGGGCCGGGGAGCCGCGGAAATCCCGGACTTCAAGGCCCAAACGTTCCCGGCGCCGGTTCCGTTCTTCCCCGGGCCGGTTAGTCCGGCCCCTTTCCTCCCCCGTAGCGGGGGCGTTTTTTATTTCTCCCCATTGAAGGGACAGGGCTTGCGGATTTTCAGGGATTTTCCCGGAAGGCTCCGGCATAACCCGGGGCTCCTCCGAAGGGGCGGCCTTCCGGTTCCGGGAAAGCTCCCTTTTGTCCGCCGGGGTTTCGGGGGGGGGCGTTTCGG
>JAITRD010000182.1 GCA_031288575.1 Treponema sp.
AGGAAAATATCATTATCGGTCATCCCATCCCGGCGGGTACCGGCATGAAACGGTACCGGGGCGTTAAGCTTTTCGATGAGGATCAGCAGGACCTGGATCTTTATATGCAGGAGATCCTGGAAAAACGGAAGCTGGAAAAGGTGGCGGAATCCCTGGAATCGGAGGATCTTGCCATGGAAGAGGGAGACAGCGAGGGCGAAGAATAGGGTTCTTTGAAAACTTCCGCCGTAAAGTCTAAACTTGACCCGCAAAATTCTGTGGGCCTGCTCAAGCAAAGTGGGTCAAATTTAGCCTGAAAGGGGATAACACCCCCTTGGGCAGTAAATTTACCGCCTAAATTGTGGGTCAAGTTTAGCGCAAGGGGAGGATCGTCTTTACAGGGCCTCGTAACCCGCTTCAACCACCGCGGCCTTTAGGGCCTCCAAAGTTACTTCGGCCCCATGTTCCACCGCGGCGGATTTTTCTTTAAGGCTTACCTTGGCGGAGCTGACCCCGGACACTTCTTCCAATGCTTCGGTTACATGCTTGACGCAATGATCGCAGGACATCCCTTCAATTTTTAAGGTCGTCTTCATAATAATCTCCTTTAAGGTTTTGCTGTTTTTCCAAAACTCTTCTAAATCATACCCCTTTAGCCCTTTGGTTTAAAGCCCGCGGATCCCCGGTGCCGGGCCTAAAGGCAGCCCTCAAAAATACACCCGGAAACTTGAAAAAAACCGTTTTTTAATTTATTATGCCTTAATGTATAAACCATATATGAGGCCGGTTATGTCGGCATATCCCGACATAAAGGTTCCGGAACCCCGAATATCAAAAATAATAATTTTTTTGGTAAAGATCCTTGCCCGGCTTTATTTGTTTTTGTTTTTGGGAGTGGCCAGGGTGATTTTGCGGGGGGAAAAGAATCTTTTTTTTGCCTTTAAACGGGCGCTTAGCGGAGAAAGCCGCTGCATTTTGGCTTTCCGGCACCCCAACGGGGGAGAGCCCCAGCTCCTGGCCTGGTTTATTATCTTTAAATTAACGCGTTTGGCCGCCAAAGCGGGGGTTTCCTTTGCCTTGAAACCCCATGTTTGTTTTGTTTACGGCTATGAAGTTGTCCGGTGGGGCGGCGCCATGGCCCGTTTGGTCATGCCCCGCCTGGGAGCCATGCCGGTCCATCATTCCAAATTGGATAGCCGGGGGATGGCGCGGATTTATGACGCTATTATAAAGGGGCCTTACCCTCTGGCGATAGCCCCTGAGGGGCAGGTGTCCTACACCAGCGACGATATACCGCGCCTGGAACAGGGACCGGTACGGATTGGTTTCCACGCAGCCTCCCGGCTGGTCAAGGCCGGAGAGACATGCCCCGTGGAGGTTCTGCCTGTTTCCTTCCATTTCCGTTATGGCAAATGGGGAAAAATGACCCTGGAAATGCTTTTAAAAAGGATTGAAAGGTACACCGCCCTGAAAGGGCAAGGAAAACAATCCTCCCTGTCTTTTACCGGGCGGATCGAAAAGTGCCGGGAACATATCCTTGAGGCTAATGAACGGCGTTACGGGATTTCCCCGGATAAGAGCCGTTCCTTTTCTGAACGGGTAGATGCCGTCATAGAAGCCGCCCTGGGATATACCGAGCGGATTCTAGGGGTTAAAAGCGGGGGAAAGGATATTTTTAGCCGCTTGTATTTTTTGCGGCAGCTTTGCTGGGATCGGATCTTCTTGCCCGGCCGCGATTCCCTTAAGGGCCGGTCCCGGGTTGACCGGGCGGCGGCGGATCTCCGGGCTGGAGAGGCCTGGTATGCGGGGCGGCATCTGGAACTGATTGATTTTGTGTGGTATTTCAGGGGGGCCCTTCCTTCCGAAGATGCCTCAATGCATATCAAAATCGAGTATGTTCAAAATCTTTGGGATTTTGCTAACCGCTCCATGGGCGGCGCCTATTCAAACCGGATAAATATTTTCCCCCGGCGGGTTATCATTCAGGTCGCCCCGCCTCTTAATCTGACCGAGCGTTTGCCGGACTACCATCAGGACAAAAAAAACGCCATCCTCAAGGCTATATCGGATCTCAAGGATGCCTACATAGGCTGCATCCAGACTGTTAACAACAATGAAAACCGCCGGGACGGATCTTAGGGATCCGGCCGGGGCTTTGTAAGCCGGCTTGAAGGGCTTTAATGCCCGGTCATTGCTTTTCCGCGGGCTCGCCGGGGCTTTCTTTTTTTAGGCCCTCCCGGTGCCTGTAACGGAGGAGCATAGAGACAAAAGACCGGTTTCCCATGGGAGGATCGCTAAAGTAGTAGAGGTGGCTGGGATCCCGGTAGATTTTTTTACAGCCGCAGTCGGAAGAGCCGAATCCGGCTACGGGCCGGCCGCCGAGTTTTCGCAGCTCCCCGGCCAGGGCGCATTCCAGGTTCCGGTAGGAGAAGATGGGAAGGGCCTTGATGCGCTCCGCATAGGGGGTAAGGTAATCCAGGTGCCAGTGTTTTTGTTTCCGTATCTTCCGTAAATGCCGGTTTATCCTTTGGGAGAGATTTTTCTGGGCCGATCCGGCATAAACATACCAGCCCGGCTCAAAGCTTATGGTTCCCAGGGAGCCTATTGCCGCCTCCGCCCTTTGCGACAATTCTAACAGGATGAGATAATTTCCCCGGTTGGCCCCGGCCAGTTCCCCGTGGGAAAGATCCGCCGGCACAAAGGATTTTGCCAGAACCGCCAAACCCTCCCGGTCACAGCGAAGGAGCGCCGCGTGGATGATCACCGGTTTGCCGGGGATGTCCGCCGATCCGCTTTTTTCCTGGGACGGCGGAAGCGCCGCCCTGCCGTAACGGCTCAAGGCGGCGGCAAACAGGGGGTCTGTATGGAGGTTGGGGATGAATTTCCGGGGATTTCCGTGGACAATGACAAAGAGGACATGGCAGCGGTAGCCCTCGGCGCTTAAAGCGGCAAGCTCCTCCAGGTGTTTTAAGGCCCGGCCGCTGGGGGCGTCGGGGAACATGGCGACGGAATATTCAATGAGGGAACAGGCCTTAACCTCCACCAGATGCCGCCGTCCCGCGTCATCAAGGCATAAAAAGTCGAACCGGGAAGAGCCTAGGGTATATTCGGGCCGTATTTCCCGCAGGCCGGGGATAATGCGGCGCAGCAAAAGCTTCTCCGCCGCCTTGTTCGCCCGGGAGGAAAAAAGAGGCGCCACCTGGTCCCGGTAATAAATGCCGACCGCCGAATAGGCGGTTTTTGCGGCAGGGGAAGCTTTCTTTGTACCGGCCGTGCCGGCGCGTTTTTCCAGGATGAGCCGGGCGCCGGGAAAAACAAATTCGATGAGCCTGCCCGGGTTGGGGCAATGGCAGGCAATTGTTTCACCGGTTTTTTCATCCCCGGCGATGATCAGAAACCGGTTGGGGCGCCGGATAAAAACCCCTTCCCGGTCATTGGTAAAAAGCCTTACCCTCACCCGCTACTCTTTGCCTTTCCCTGGAAAATAACCTCCCACTGGGTGATAAACATTCCGGAAAACATGAGGGCGAAAGCTAAAATAGTCCGGGAACTCAGGGGTTCGGCCAGGAGGAGCACCCCCCCTATGGCGGCGAAGCTGCCTTCAAGGCAGAGAATAATGGTGGCATGGGCCGGAGGCGCCTCTTGCTGGGCCACGACCTGGAGGGTATAGGCGATTCCTACCGAGGCGAAGCCGCCGTAAAGGATGGGGATAAGACTGTTTGCGATTTGGGAGGCCCCCGGGGCCGGCTTACCCCATCCGGCAAGAATAGCGGGCAGAGGTTCCCAGGCAAAAAGTCCCAGGGACAGCATATCCGGATCCAGGGCGGACACCCATCCGGCAAGGAAGGGCTCGATCAGAAAAGCCGCGATAAGGGAATAGAGGCCGCACCAGGCGAATTGTCCCGAAGAGAGGAGCAAAGGGTCCGTATGAGTTACCAGGCGGTCAATAAGAAGGACATGGAACGCCCAGAAGACGGCGCTTACCGCGGTAATAAAATCCCCGGGGTTCATCCTTCCCCCCTGTCCGGCGGCGCTGAGAAAATACATTCCCGTGAGGGTACATACCGCCCCGATCCAGGTAGGGCGGCCGGTTTTTTTGCCTAAAAAAATACCGAAGATGGGGGTGAAAATCACATAAAGGCCGGTAATAAACCCCGCGTTTCCCGCGGTGGTAAAGAGGATCCCCAATTGCTGAAGGGCTACCGCGATAAAAAGACAGGTCCCCGCGG
>JAITRD010000255.1 GCA_031288575.1 Treponema sp.
CATGGCGGACACCGAGGCCCGCCGGATCCGGATCATCCTGGATTACCTTATCGACGAGGGGTACCTTGCCCTGGGCGGGGGCGAATACCCGGTGGTGGAGGCCTCCGCCGCTTCGGGGGGGATCATCTTTGAAAAAAAGCCCCTGTCCATGATGCTGCCCCGGGAAAATTCCGGGGTTCAGGAGGAGCCCCTGTCCCGGGAAAGCTCCCGGTCCCGGGATAAAGGGCTTTCCCGGCTTGCCCCGGCTCCGGGGAAAGGGCCCTTCCCGGTCCCTGTTCCCGAAGAGGGCCGGTTTTCCCCCCCGGCGGAAAACCGGAACCCTCCCCGGGCCGCGGAGGCCGTGGATGAAGCGCTCCTCGCCAAACTCCGGGACCTGCGGAAAACCCTGGCCCAGGAAGCGAAGGTCCCCGCCTATATTATCTTTGCCGACGCCTCCCTTGCGGATATGTGCCGGAAGCGGCCGGTAACGGCGGAACAGTTCCGCCAGGTATTGGGGGTGGGGGAGATAAAACAGGAAAAATACGGGGCGGCCTTTACCGCCCTTATCCGGGAATACGGGAAATAGGGCTTCCGTGAAATCCCGCCGGCCTCAGGGAGTCCTCCCGCGGGATACCACGATCATGTCGGTCCGGCGGAGGGATTTAAGCAGTTCCGCCGAGGAATAATAACGGTTCCGGCCTATCATGCTTACCTCGTCGCCGTAACGGAAGCTGTTGGTCCCCCAGTCGCTGGGGATGGGATCGTGGATGACAAAATATTCGCCGTTTAGGGAATAGCCCTTAATCACGATGTAGTGGCCCACCGTATCGTTGTAATATTTGCCGAAAAGGTTCTGGGCCGGATCCGTCCGGGAGGTCTTTACCCCCTCGGTACGGAAAAGGGCGATGGCAATATCGCCGCCGTCGATCACATCCTTGATATGGTCAACCGTCCGCAGGGGACGTATGGAGGCGGGGACCCCTTCGGCCCTGATAACCCTGATAAGTTCCTCAAAGCTGGTTCCCCCGTTGCCCTGCCAGCCCACCGCCTCCCGCACCGAGGCTACGGGAAAATATTTTCCCAGGGACCAGCCTATGGCCATGGATACCGACGCGGGGCCGCAGTTTGAGGTGGTCCCCGTATTGTACTGGGTCCGGTACCAGTTGAAATTCTGCTGGACCGCGTCGGCGTGCATGCTGGGAATGGGGCTGACAAAAACGGAATAATACTGCTCAGGGCCGTTTGTTTCCCGGACGGTAAGGCCGTAAAAACCGGGTTTGGTAAACCGGACCTTGGTAAGGAACTGGTCGGATTCGCTTTGATCCAGGGGGGCCGCCTCAATAGCCGGATACCGGGCGACATCGGTGATAACCCCGTTTACCACAAAATATTCATCCGGGGAAGAAAGGGTTATGAATTTGGTGGTGCTCCCCTCCGCCGCCGAAGCCGGATGGGGAATGTCGATATACAGGGGATTTGACTTGTAGATGGTCCCCGCGGCGTCCCGGGCGGTTAAACGGGCCACATAGGTTTTGGGCACCGTATATTCATAACTGGGATTGGGCCTGAATCCTCTTTTCCCGTCGCCGAATTCCCACTCAAAGGACTGGAAGGTCTCCAGGGGCGGATTAACAACGGAAAACTGTACCGTAATGCCGTTTCCGTTATTATCCCCGTTATTATGGTTTTCATAGGTTATGGCAACATTTTTTACGGCAGCCCGGGCGGGAACGGCCCGGGGGAGGGGCTGCTGAACCATCCGCTGTTCGACCTTCTGCATATTTTCCTGGGAAGGAATCAGGATAGCCATCCCCACCCAGATCCGGTTTGGATTGGAAATGTTGTTATAAAAGGCCAAAAGGTCGTAGGGGATATTATAGGAATAGGCAATTTCCGAAAGGGTTTCTCCGGGCCTGATATGGTATTCGATGTCCCGGGTCCGGTCCACAACCTGGGCGCCGGCCCCGGTTTCTCCCTCCCAGTCGCCAAAGGAGGAAAGGGATGCCCAGTTTTTTTCCTCCGAGGGAAGCACCACCTGGGAAACAGAGGAAGTTTCCGGCAGGCTGGAACCGGCGGTTTCGTTCAGCGCCGATACCAGATTTTCCGGGGGAAGTTCCGGGGAAATCAGGGCAAAGAAAACCAGCAGGAAGGCCCCCAGAATAATCAGCCCCAAGGCCGAAAAAACCGCAATTTTTCCCGCCCGGGGAGAAGGCCCGGGGGAAGCCGCCCAGCGCTGCCAGGGGTTTTTTGACCGGCGCGAAAAAAAGGGAAATCTGGATTTTTTATAGTTTGTATCAATAACAAGAAAGGATACGCGCTGGCGTTTTGCAAGCTTTTGGTTATGTAAAAATCCGTCCATTAAGACCTCTCAGCGTAGACAGAACTAGGGGACTTCATTTGAACCGGATCGGATAATCAGCCGGAATCCCCATTATCATTAATATCGGAATACCAGTGATGTCTTGTTATGGTAAAATAATTCCGTTTATGTATTTTATCTTCAAATTGGCCCTGTGTCTAGGACTTTGTCGTGTTTCGCGGGTAAAACCCGAAAAATCGCCGCCCAGGGGGTTTTTGCGTGGATATGCAAAAACCACAAGCGGAACAAACAGGGCGCTAGTCATTTTTTGTCTCGGTTGTTGTCTCGGTTGTTGTCAGGCCGCTGTAGGAAGTTCCCGCTTCATCCCGGAAGGGGATAAAACTTACCCGCAGGCCGTTATACACATCCCTCCGGCTGAGGGTAATGGAGCCGTCTTCGGCGACTTCTTTTTTGACTTCCATAATATATTGGCGGCCCGGAGGCCCCAGGGGCAATACCATAATCCCCCCGGGGCTGAGCTGCCGGAGCAGGGGGGGCGGAATATGATCAATGGCGCAGGTAACGATGATCTTATTAAAGGGGGCGTATTTTTCCCACCCGTAATAGCCATCCCCCAGCTTGCGGTTAATAGAGCCGTAGGCGGGATAGGATTTCTCCAGATCCTGGTAAAGCTGGTCCGTTTCGATAAAAAGGGGTTTGATAATTTCTATGGTATAAACCTCGGTCGTTAAATACGAAAGGATGGAGGACTGATATCCCGAGCCGGTGCCAATTTCCAGCACCTTATCCCCCGCGTTGATATTGAGGGTGGTGGTCATCATGGCGACCACGTCGGGATCGGTAATCGTGGCGCCGTAACCTATGGGAAGCCAGGTGTCGGCATATTCAAGCCCCTTGTTCCGGC
>JAITRD010000306.1 GCA_031288575.1 Treponema sp.
AGCCCCGTAACCGAAACGGCCATATCGGCGCCGCTCCGTTCCAAGGCGCCCCTTGCCATGGCGCGGGCAGTTTCACGGCTCACCGCTCCATAAACTCTAAGGGTTTCCTCATCCAGGCCGAGCATTTTTACCTTAGCCTGGGGGGTATAACAGACAAAGGCCCCCCAAAACACCCGGGAAGCTCCCGGAACCCGGGCCAAAAAATCCGCCACCAGCCCCGCAGTACAGGACTCGGCGGCCGCCACAGTCCGGGAAGACTGGGCCAATTTTTGGATCAAAAATTCCGCCCGCGCGCCGCCCCCGGAGGGAATAATTGGAGGATCCCGGGAAAATTCAGCCATCGAAGCGCTGCAATTCCGCTTTTATTTCTTCGGTGGGCCGGGAAAAAATCTCCACTTCCTTCTCTACCCCGGTCATACTGCATTGGCCCTCAAAATACACCCCGTCGGCGATACGCAAACGGGCCGCGGTAAGATCCCCCCGGACTTCCGCCCCGGGAAACAAATCTACTTTATCCATGGCGTGTATGGCGCCGACAACGCTTCCGTATACCGTTAGGGAGGTGACTGAAATGTGATCCGCCTCAACCACCGCTCCCTTATCTACAATAAGCGCGCCCGTCGCTTCTATGGTTCCCCTAAATTTTCCTTGAATACAGAGGGTTTCCTTAAAACGGAGGAAACCGTTAAAGACAGTGCCGGAGCCAAAAACTACTACCGAACTGTCCCTTCTTCTCCCGTCTGCCTTTGACATGGTTTTCCTTTATTCCGGGCGCAGGGTTTTCCGAATCTGATTTTCCAGGACGGTAAGGCCGATTTCATTTTTCTTTAGATCTTCCCACTCAAGAACAGTTTTTTCAATCCGGGCATCCAGTTCAGCGATGCGTTTTCTTATTAATTGCGTTTTTCCGGTAATTGATTCCAGCATGGAGGGCAGGGTGTTTTTATCAAGCCCTTCGCCGCTTTGAGAGATAAGGGCAATTGCCGTATCCAGCTCATCAATGCTTTTAATAAAATCTTCCATGTTATGTTTCATATCGGCATTTAATTCTTCCGCAAGGCTTAACCGGGATTCCCGAACTACGATCTGCGCAAAAAGCTCCCGGTTCCGCAGCACGGCCCGAATCCTTGCCAGGACTTCGGAAAAATTAAAGGGTTTTGTGATATAATCATCCACCCCCAGTTCAAAACCTTCGACTTTGTCCTTCACATCGTCTAAAGCGGAAAGCATGATGATAGGAATTTCCCGGTATTTCGGATCGTTTTTTAGGATTTTTGTTACTTCCCATCCGGACATACGGGGCATGATATTATCCAGCATAATAAGATCCGGGTAAAAGCGCTTCACCTTTTCCAAAGCTTCTACTCCGTCGTCCGCTTTTTCCACGATAAAGCCAAGTTTGGAAAGCATAACCTCAAAAAATTCAAGGTTTATCTCTTCATCATCAACGACGAGTATCTTTTTACGCGGATTCATAATTCCTTCCTTTCTGATTTGATTTAATTATACGTAAAAACACCCCGGCTAGCAACATAAAAAGGGCAACGGTCATACACAGGGGGGGCAAAAAATCTCCGTATCGGGTATACAAAGAGGGCGGAGGGGTTACAATGGGTATTTCGACCGTTAATTGGGATTCGGTAAAGGGTTCCGCCATAGCTAAAATCTTTCCGTTGGGGTCTATGGCGCAGGTCTGCCCGGACGCGGTGGAGCGTACCATGGAACGGCGGTTTTCCACGGCCCGGAAAACCGCCATGGAAAGATGCTGCATCTGGGCGGGAAGGCTTTTCGACCAGGCGTCGTTAGAAAGATTTACAATAAATTCCGCACCGTTTTTTACAAAATCCCGGGTAAGGTACCCGAAGGTATCCTCAAAACAGATGGGGCTTGAAAATTTTAAGCCCCGGGTTTCAAAAACGGTGGCTTCCTCCCCTTTTTTCCAAAAGTGAGTATCCGCGTTAACCAGGGCGTCATATACCCAGGGGAGCTGCTTCCGGTAGGGAAAATGTTCCGTAAAGGGCACCAGGTGCAGTTTACGGTACAGGCCCGCAATTTCTCCCCGATCAAAGAGTAAAACCCCGTTATAATCCACCCGTTCCCATTCGCCCCTTTCATTTACCTCAAGACGGGCGTCGTCATTGCCGATTACAAAGGGCACGTCCTGTTGGGCAAGATAATCCAAGAGTTCCTTTACCAGGGCATAAGAAGGGGGATCATCCCGGTAGGTGGTATGCCAGTAAATACGGGGGACAAAGGCGGTTTCAGACCACACCACCAGATCAGGGGCGGGTTTTTTTGCCAAGGCTTCTTCGGAAAGGCGTTTCAGCACCTCATAATTTTTCCGGTATTCGCTAATCCCTCCCCTCCAGGGGTCCGTATTATGCTGAATGAGGGCTATCCGGGCAGCCGGAGCGGAAGAATAATCTACCGGGGAGACAAAACCATAGATCAGGGCGCCGGTTAAGCCGCATCCCCAAAGCAGGGCCGCAAGGGGATGCCGGAAAAATGCCTTTAGCGAGGGAGGGCGGGAATCCTTTAACGCGGCGGCTATATAAACAGAAGGGAACACCACCAGGGCCGAAACCCCCCATACGCCAAATACCGCGGAGATTTGAATAAGGGGAAGCATCCCCCATTGGGAATAGCCGGTTATCCCATAGGGATAACCAAGGAAGCCCTGGGTGCGGAGATACTCAAAACCAATCCACAAAAGCCATTGAAGAATGTACCCCCTTTTGGGGAAAAGAAGGACCGCGATCTTAAGCAGGGGGAAAAGGACCGCGAAATAACCCAGATAAATAAGCCCCACAATAAGGCCCGCCAGGGGATGAAAAACACTCAGCCAATAATTAAACAGCCCGTAAGCGGCGTATCCGTATAAAGCGCCCCAAAACACCGAAGCGCCCAAGCTTACCTGAGAGATAAGCCAAAATATGGGGACATAGGCTACCCATGCCAAAAAAGGAAGGCCGTTCTTAAACAGTAAATTCGGAAAAGCCCCCGCAAAAAGCACGGAAGCGGCAATAATTGCGGCAAGGCGGATAAAAAAAGCTCCCAACCCCCTGCGGCTGTTGGATAAGGTCATGTGTCAAACCCGGGAGAATCATCCTGGAGAGCTTCATCGGCCGATTCGAAAACATTCCCGTCAGTCAGGTTCCATACATCCTGCTTCAATTCCCGGCCCGGCCTAAAAGAGGCGATGCCGTGGGAATTTACGGATACGATATCCCCAGTTTTCGGGTTCCGCGCCTTTTGGCGGCCCTTTCTTACTTTTATCTCAAAGGTTCCAAAACCCCTTAATTCTATGACCATCCCTTTAATAAGGGAGTCCTTTATTTCATCGATAAAATAATCAATGGTTGAACGAATTTCCTTTCGGCTCATACCGGATTTTTGGTATACGGAATCAACAATATCTGCTTTGGTAACTTTCTTCCCTGCCATTATGCCTCTCAAAACAAAAGGATACCATTCGCGCTTGAGCCTACCCATCCCCGGCGGATCCGGCGGATAGTTTAAAGGGCATTTAAATATGCATATTCCCTAAATTTAAAACCCGCCAAATAAATAATATCCTTATCCCGCCTGACCAGAGGATTACCATCGGAAAATCCCGATATTATTCGAAAGTCCGGTAAGAGAAATTGCTCTTATTGCGCCGCTTTAATCGAATTAAAAAGCCTTTGCATCCGCGATTTTTTACGGGCCGCCGCGTTTTTTTTGATAATTCCCTTTCGGGCCGCGGTATCAATCTTTTTTACCATATCCCGCAACGCCGCTTCAGCTTCGCCAATTTCCTTTTTTTGCGCCAAAACAACAAATTTTTTCGCGCTGGTTCTCACAGAACTTTTAACCATTTTATTCCTCATGCGCCGTTCTTCACTTTGCCGATGACGCTTTTCTGCGGAACTAACTTTATCTGCCAAAAG
>JAITRD010000045.1 GCA_031288575.1 Treponema sp.
GACCGAAGCTTTGCGCCATCGGGCTCCCAAGAACAACGACAAAGTTTGCTAGCGCAAAGCAAGCGTGACCCCCATGGGAATCTTGCCCTCCCAGACGGTTATTTTTGTTACGATTCAACAGTAGGTTATAAAAGTAAATGCGGAGCCCCGTATGCCTATTGACATTTCCTTCTTCTGTATGGCAGTATCCTTTATCTGTCTGTATTTTTATTGAGAAGGTTGTGATATGAACACGGTATTCATAAAACCCGCTGTGGTGGAGCGGAAATGGTTTGTCATTGACGCCGAGGGTAAGGCCCTCGGCCGTTTAGCGGCCAAGGTAGCTTCCATAGTCCGGGGTAAGGAAAAGGCTGTTTACGCGCCCCACCAGGAAGTCGGGGATTTTGTGGTGATAGTTAACGCGGATAAGATTGCCATTTCGGGGCGTAAGGCCCAGCAAAAGCTGTATTATCATCATTCCGGTTATGTCGGCGGGCTGAAGACGGTTAATTTTGAAAAGCTCATAGCCCGTCATCCCGCGGCTCCCTTGGAGGCGGCGATTAAGGGGATGCTTCCCAAGGGTCCCTTGGGAAGAAAACTTTTGAAAAACGTAAAGGTCTACGCGGGCCCAACCCATCCCCATGCCGCCCAGAACCCGCAGACCCTTGAGTTATCATAAGAGGTGGTAAGGTGATTAAGAATCTTGGTATCGGAACCGGCAGAAGAAAAACCGCCGTTGCCCGGGTGTATGTCCGGGACGGGAGCGGGAAAATAGTTGTCAACGGCAAAGAATTAAACCAATATTTTCCCCAGGGGGAACACGCGGTAATGGTGCGCCAGCCCCTGATGGTAACCGCCAGTGAAAACAAATTCGATGTTTTGATTAACGTATACGGCGGCGGGGCTAACGGACAGGCCGGAGCCTGCCGTCACGGCCTTGCCCGGGCGCTTTGCCAGGTGGATCAGGCGAATTATGCCTCCCTCAGGAGCAACGGGTTCCTTACCCGGGATTCCCGTATGGTGGAGCGTAAAAAGTATGGCCAGGCCGGTGCCCGTAGGCGATTCCAGTTCTCCAAGCGGTAAACCCTGGAGAAGGTGGCTGGATACGGACGCGGGTTGTTTCCGTTAATGGTTCATGACGGTTGTTTCCGTAAAACCAGGAATTGACCCGGAAATTGTACGGATAGAATTTTCCGGTGGTTCCCTGTTTTCCTTTAAGACCTCGTATATTCCTCTTTTTTATCGGGGTAAAGCTTTGTACAGCCCCGGGAAGGAGCTGTCTCCTGATGAGGAGGGGGCTATCTTTTTTGCCGCCGCCTGTTACCGGGCCGAGCGGATAGCCCTGCGCCTTGTTGCCCGGGCCGAACAGACCGCTTTTAACCTTGCCCGCAAGCTTGAACGCCGGGGACATTCCCCCTCTTCGGTACGGGCGGTTATTTCCCGGCTGCAGGAACTGGGAATCCTCGAGGATGCCCGTTACGCTGAATTGTGGATCCGATCCCGTTTAGCCCGCCGGGCCGAAAGCCCCCGGTCCCTCACCGCCGCCCTCCGCAGCCGGGGTATAGATAAAAATGATGTCCGCTCCGCCCTAAAATCGGCGCTGCAAGGCGAAAATGAATGGATCCTGCTGCAGCGGTATCTGGAAAAAAACCGCCTTTCCCCTAAGGAAACCCCTTCCCTTGCTTACCGGCTGAAAGTCGAGGGCTTTTCCCCTTCCCTTCTGGACCGTTTGCGGGAAGAGGGGGATTTTTAAAAAACCGGCCGCCCCTTTTCTTGAATTCCTTTTTTTGAAACCATTGAATTCGTGGAAATATTGGATATACTTTATGTTATTATCATATTTGACCTTTTTTCAAAAGCAAAG
This sequence comes from Treponema sp., assembly GCA_031288575.1. Classification (GTDB taxonomy): domain Bacteria; phylum Spirochaetota; class Spirochaetia; order Treponematales; family Breznakiellaceae; genus JAITRD01. The sequence goes on from JAITRD010000045.1 coordinate 1,844, forward strand.
GTGTTTTGAAAGTAACTAAAAAACCGTTACATGATGATCCCTGTATAAGATTGTCAGACCGGATTGTCGAAGGTGCTAAAACAAGGGGTATAAGGTGTACCAAGCAGGACGAAAGGTAAGGCTGTTTTCCGCCTTAGAGGTTGCCAATATTTGCGGGGTGGTCAACCAGACCGCAATTAATTGGATTAGAAACGGGTATTTAAAGGCCTTCACGACACCGGGCGGGCAGTACCGGGTTTACGCCGAAGATCTTTCCTCCTTCCTGGATAAGCGGGGAATGAGAATTCCCGAGGAGATCCTCCAGCCCCTAAGGAACGACGCGGATTGGACGGTCATCCTGGTGGTGGATAATGATCGGAAAACCAATGATTTTATAAAAAAAGGAATAAAAAAACAGCTTTCCCCCTATACGGTGATTTATGCCGATGACGTATTTGACGCGGGGCGGAAGGTGGTGGAAGTTAAGCCCGGCTTTGTGCTGCTTGCGGCGGACCTCCAGGGCATTGACAGTTATGCCCTGGCCCGGCGGTTAAAGGAAGAGCAGGTTTTTGGGAAGCCCTTTGTCATTATGATGACCCAGGAGGAAAACGCCGAGGCCCGGCATATAAGCGCCGCCTGGGCGGACGCGTTTTTACCCAAGCCCCTGGATTTTGACCGGTTCTGCGGGATTATCAGGGATTTGGAAAAACGGGTTAAACCGGCCAACACGGCCTAGTTTTTGGCCCGTGCTTTCCGAAGCTTCCCGCCCGGCCGGTATGGTTTCCGCCTTTTTTGCCTCTGTCCGGGGCCGCGTCCAGGGAGTCGGTTTCCGGTATTCGGCCCTGTTAGAAGCCCGCCGGCTTGGTTTGTCCGGGTGGGTGCGGAATACCCAGGAGGGGGATGTGGAAGTTTGGGCCGAGGGAAGCCCGGAAAAACTGGAAACCTTCCTCGCCTGGCTGCGCCGGGGGCCGCCCCGGGCGCGGGTGGATTCCCTCAGTTGGGAGGCCCGCCCCCCCGCCGGTAAATACCCTTCCTTTTCGGCGGAGTGATAAAAATCCGGGGCGCGGCGTCCGGTTTTCTTTTTGCCCTTAGGGGTAATATATATTTCTGTTCAAAAAAGATTCTATCCCCTCGGGATTGTTGGGATCGCATAAATAAAACAAGTATCTGTAAACCGGCCTGTCATTTTCCAATAAGGGCAGGGTATTATATTGTTCATATCCCGATTTAAAATACCTTGCGCATTCATTGTTCGGAATGCATAATTCGAGGACCGCCAATTCCAATTCCTTCGGGCCGATGATATAGGCGTCTAAATCTATGAGCCCTTTTATTTTGTCCATGTTGTCGGAATAAATAAATTGATTTGCGGAAATATCGGGCATGATAAGGGCATAATGAGCCGCTGATATTTTTGATTTGGAGACGGCGTTTTGATATCCTTTAACCGCATCATTCCCGTTCCAATAATTCCGTATTATTATTTCAATAACCCGCAATAGGGCTTTTTCGAGGTTGTTTTTATTTTGGCAAACAGGGGCGCCATAATAATTGCCGTAATAAGGATATGTTGTTTTATGGATGTAACCGGTATATTTCCCTAATTGTAAATGGATATTCTTATTATCCGGGAACATATCGGGCGAATAAATTTTTCCTTTTATTTTTTCGTATACATGATACTGTTTTACCGGATCAACATAAACCGGTTTGGCTATTTTAATAAATTTATTTGATAATTTTTGATATAAATCCTTTATATATTTCATTTGTCCGGTAAAGTCATGCCCAAAAACATATTTCATGAAAAACCAGAAAATAGAAAGTTTGTTGTCCTCTATTCTTCCTTGTTTAAATATATATTCTTTGCCGGAATAATTTACGGCATATACCCTGTTGGTGCTTTCGCCGATTAATTCACAAGAGGATATGTTTTGTTCGGTAAAACTGTTTAATCCCGTTTTACGCTTCCGAACCGGGCTTTCCCCGGTTAGCGCATCCGCAGCATGGCCTGGGCGGCCTGGGGGTTTTTGCTCATCCGGGACATCTTTTTCATCATGGCCCGCATCTTTTCAAACCTTTTCAGGAGCCGGGCTACCTCCGCCACCGAGGTGCCCGATCCCCGGGCGATGCGGGAACGCCGGGAGGGGCCGATGATCAGGTGGTTGGCCCGTTCCTTCCGGGTCATGGAGGAGAGGATGGCCTCCTGGCTTTTGAGGTCCTCCTTGTTGATATCATCCTCGCTGATTTGGCCGGCCATGCCGGGGATAAGATCCAGCATAGACTGGAGGGAGCCCATCTTTTTTACCGACCGGAGCTGGTTCAGCCAGTCCTCCAGGGTAAAATTCTCCTTCTCCATCTTTTTTTGGAGTTCCGCCGCCTCCTTTTGGTCGATCACCGCCTGGGCCTTTTCCACCAGGCTTACCACGTCCCCCATGCCCAGGATGCGGCCGGCCATACGGTCGGGGTAAAAGGGCTCGAGGTCTTCCGGTTTTTCTCCCACGCCGATAAATTTGAGGGGTTTGCCGGTGATGGTCTTGAGGGAAAGGGCCGCCCCGCCCCGGGTGTCGCTGGCGAATTTGGTAAGGATAACCCCGGTCAGGCCGATTTTTTCGTCAAAGCTCTTGGCAATGTCCACCGCGGACTGGCCGGTCATGGCGTCCGCCACCAGGAGGAGTTCGTCGGGCCTGGCG
>JAITRD010000125.1 GCA_031288575.1 Treponema sp.
AGAAAAACAATCTTTGACTCAAGGTCCTTTACAATTTGCTCCCGTTGTTTTCGCTGCATATATAGACTATTTTGCATTTCTTTGCAATAAAGTCAAGACTAATTCGCATTATAATGCAAATTAGTCATAAATACGGCAGGGTAATACCCCTATCGATCTGTGCGGGTTCTGAACTTAGCGTATTCCGGATACCAGGGGTTTCTATATATCCAAATTTGCCACCAGCAACGCATTCTCCTCGATAAACTCCCGGCGGGGGCCCACCAGTTCACCCATGAGGGTGGAGAAGATCCGTTCCGCCTCCACAGCATCGTCCAGATGAACCTGGATAATGTTCCGCTGGGTGGGGTCCATGGTAGTATTCCAAAGCTGGTCCGGGTTCATTTCCCCAAGACCTTTGTAACGCTGGATAGCGACTTTTTCCGGGTCTTTACCGGATTCCGAGAGGATCCGGTCCTTTTCAGGATCGTCGTAGGCATAGAAAGTCTTCTTTTCATAGCTGATCCTGTAGAGGGGAGGCATGGCGAGGTACACATGACCCCGCTCAATGAGATCCGTCATATAACGGTAGAAGAAGGTGAGGAGCAGAGTCCTGATGTGGGAGCCATCCACATCGGCATCGGCCATGATGATGATCTTATGGTAACGGATCCGGGTGACATCAAATTCGTTCCCGCAGCCTCCGCCGATACTGGCGATGATCGGCTGGAGTTTTTCATTGGTAACCACTTTTTCTATCCGGGTTTTTTCCACGTTAAGCATCTTGCCAAAGAGGGAAAGGATGGCCTGGTACCGGCGATTCCGGCCCATTTTGGCGGAACCCCCGGCGGAATCCCCCTCGACGATGAAGAGTTCGCAGAGAGCCGGGTCCTTTTCGGAACAGTCCGCCAGCTTTCCCGGAAGGCCCGCGCTGTCCATGGCATTTTTCCGGCGGGTTGCGTCCCGGGCCTGACGGGCGGCGATACGGGCCTTGGCGGCCAGAACGGATTTTTCCAGGATGGCGTTTATCACATCGGGGCGCCGGTCCAGAAAAAGCTCCATCTGCTCGTTCACCAGGGACTCCACAATGCCCTTGACCTCGGAGTTACCCAGTTTCCCCTTGGTTTGACCTTCAAACTGGGGATTGGGGATCTTTACCGACAACACCGCCGTAAGGCCCTCCCGAACATCGTCTCCGGAGAGGCTTTCATCCAGTTTCTTGGCCTGTTTTGACTTCTTGAGGTACTCGTTCAGGGTCCTGGTCAGGGCGGACTTGAAACCCACCAGGTGCGTACCCCCCTCCCGAGTGTTGATGTCGTTTACAAAGGAGAACATAATCTCGTTAAAGCCGTCGTTGTACTGGATGGCGCACTCAAGATCGACCCCGTCCCGGGACCCCTCAAAAAAAATAGGGTCCCTGTAGAGAACCGTTTTGTTCTCATTGAGGTATTCCACAAAACTTTTGACCCCGCCGTCGAATCTGAATTCATGGACCTTGGGGATCGAAAGCCGTTCATCCCGAATGGTTATCTTGAGTCCCTTGTTGAGGAAGGCCAGTTCCCGCAGGCGGTTGGAAAGGGCGTCGAAGTTGTAGGTGGTGGTCTCAAAGATGGAGGCATCCGCCTTAAAGCGGATCACCGTGCCCCGCTTGTCGGTCACGCCGATTTCCCGGGTGGGGCTTTCCGGAACGCCGATCCGGTACCGCTGGGTGTGAATCTTGCCGTCCACATGAATAAGGGCCTCACACCACTCCGAAAGGGCATTCACCACCGAGACCCCTACCCCGTGGAGACCGCCGGAAACTTTATAGGAATTCTTGTCGAATTTGCCACCCGCATGGAGCCGGGTCATGACCAGTTCCAGGGCGGAAACATTCTCTATGGGGTGGATATCCACCGGGATTCCCCGGCCGTTATCCTCCACCCGGACCACGTCGTTCCCCTCCAAAACGACCAGAATCGTATCGCAATGGCCCTGCATAGCCTCGTCTATGGAGTTATCAACCACCTCAAATACCAGATGGTGGAGCCCGTCGATGCCGGTGGTCCCGATATACATTCCCGGTCGTTTACGGACGGCCTCTAAACCCTTAAGAACCTGTATGCTCTGCGCCGAATAATTTGAACCCATACGAATTTTTAGTATAGTCATCTTGAAATAAAAAGTAAAGGTAACGTAAAGGAGAAGGCAGCCGGAATTGTCGAATAATTTATACTGTGGATAAGTTGTGAACAATTAAGCCGGCGCCGGCCGGTCGATGTTAACAAAATACATTTTTTTTTGTTATTCTTATAAATGAATTATGATTAACGTATTTACTTGTATTATAAGGAATTATGTTTTTTTACTATTCACCTATTAAGGAGAATGGTCATTTTTGTGATCCCTGATTATTTTTTATGTATTATGATACTCTTTTTTGTTGTGGATAATATGTTAATATATAAATAATCTATAATCCTGAAGGATTTTCCATGGCTGACTGGAATTATGAGATATTTTGGAAGGAAACGATGAACCTGATCCGGAAGGAGCTTTCGGATCAGGAATTTTCCATGTGGTTCAACATTGATTATCTCAGGGCAACGGAACATGAGATATTTGTCACCGTTCCCCATCCTTTTTACCGGGATCAGGTAAGCAGCCGGTACAAAAAATACATAGAATCCAAGTTAAAAGAGCTGACCGGTAAGGATCTGTCCATTCTTTTTGAGATAAAACCCTCCGATGTTCAAATTCAGGCCCCAGCGCTTAAGAAAAGCACTCTCCGGCAGTCCGAAACTCCGGAAAATTCCCGAAATATTCCGAATTCTGCGCTCTCCGCGGATACGCGTGAAGAAAAGAAAAAGGGTCCTCATTATCAGCTTAACAAGGATTATACATTTGATAAGTATGTTATCGGGGATAATAACTCCTTCCCCGCCAACGCGGCCCTGGCTATCGCCCGGAATCCCGGGAATTCTTACCCGGTTTTCCTTATCTATGGAGGGGTAGGACTGGGGAAAACCCATCTTATGCAGGCCATAGGGAACTATATTTATGAAAATTCAGACAGTAAGGTCATCTATATCACCGCCGAAAATTTCATGAACGAATTTATTCAGGCCCTTAAAGACGACAAGATGTCGGCTTTTAAGAATAAATATCGTTATGTGGATGCCCTCCTGATTGACGATATTCATTTCTTTGAAAATAAATGGGAAACCCAGGAAGAGTTGTTTCATACCTTCAATACGCTCTACGATGCCAAAAAACAGATCGTTTTTACCTGTGATCGGCCGGTATCGGACCTGAAAAAGATAACCGACCGGCTTAAATCCCGGTTTGAACGGGGTCTTAACGTAGATCTACAGCCTCCAAACTACGAAACCCGTTACGCAATCCTTAAAAAAAAGGTTGAAACAAAAAATGTGCTCATTCCCGACGAGGTTATAGCCCTTATAAGCAAAAATATCTCCAGTAATATCCGTGATCTGGAGGCCGCCCTGACAAAATTGATAGCCTATGGCGAGCTGGTAGGCAATCCGGTCACCCTGGAAATATCCCGGCAGCAATTAAAAGATGTCTTTGCCTCCCCAAAACAGTCCAATATGTCTATAGAGGTCATACAACGAGTGGTGGCTGAGGAATATAAACTGTCCCTGATAGACCTTAAAGGCCCTAAACGTACCAAAAAAATCGTATTACCCCGGCAGCTTGCTATGTATATCGCTCGGGAGATTACCGAATACTCCACAACGGATATAGGGGACTACTTCGGAGGCCGGGATCATACCACGGTAATGCACAGTTGCAAGGCGATTGAAGAGCGGCTGCAGGCGGATCCGCGGCTGGATTCTACCATTGAAAACTTAAAAAGACTCATAAAAGAATACAACGCAAAGTCTTAAGAACCTGTCCCAAAACTAATTGACTGTGCGCTAAAGCGCACGGGTTTGGGAAAGCCTCTTAACAAAGGGTTGATAAATATAGTATAATACGTGTATAAGTAGGAGTCCGGTGGACAGAGTGCATATTGCTTTACTTTTATACATGAATTGTTAATTGCTTATTTGCTTATATAGTAATGAATTAGTCGTTTTTCCACATAAATGGACAGCCTACTATTACTACTACTAAATTTAAATTTATAATATAACAATAATAGGGAGAAAGAAATATATGAATTTTACCTGTGAACGGAGTATCCTCCTCAAAGAGATAAGCATAGCCCAGGAGATCATCTCATCCAAGAATGCTATTTCCATTCTGTCCAATATCTACCTGGAAGCGGAAAATGATACCCTTACCATTAAGTCAACGGATATAAAGGTTAATTTTTTAACAAAAGTACCCGTTAACGTACTGGAAGAGGGGACTACCACGGTATTTGGGGATAAATTTCTCGGGATTCTCAACTCTATTCCCGATGGTGAACTGGAATTTGTTCAAAAAGAGTCAAAGATCATCATACAGCCTGTCAATAAAAAGATAAAATTCCAGTTAAAGAGCATAGCATCGGATAAATTCCCCGAATTCCCGGTGCCGAATAACGATATTTCCTTTGAAATGCCCATTAAGGATTTCAAAAACATGATCCTGCAGACGATTTTTGCGGTTTCCGATGATGAAACCCGTTATTTTATGAACGGTGTGTTCTTTGAGAAACAGGAAGAAAAGCTGGTAATGGTCGGTACCGACGGCAGACGGCTTGCCTATATTCAAAAAGAAGCGGGAAATGGCGATATACGGGATTTTGAGGGGATTATTATTCCTACTAAAATTCTCGGTATTATTTTACGGCGGGCGGGGGATGAAGGGCTTATCGCGTTGTCCATTACCGATAAGGTGATATTTGCCACCTTTGGTTCGTATCAGCTATCTTCGGTCCTTATTGAGGGGCAGTTTCCCAATTACCGGCGGGTTATTCCGGATAGTCAGACCAATTCATTTTCGATGAAACGTCTTGATATGCTGGATGCCCTGCGCAGGGTATCCGTCCTGGTTGAAAAGTCACGGCGGGTATACCTCAAGGTTGTTCCGGGAACCATATCGGTTTCATCGGAAGAAGGGGAAATAGGAACCGCCACTGAGGATATTCCCGCCAATTATGAGGGGGAAGAGGTCTCCATTGCCCTTAATTACCGGTATATCGAAGAACCCTTCAAGGCCATGACCGGGGAAGAAGTGGGTATTCATTTTTCCGAAACCAACCGGGCCATAACCATTAAACCGGTACCGGAGGAGAGTTATTTCCACGTAATTATGCCCATGCAGATTGATTGAGCGATTCAGAACGTAGATGCCCTTTCTGTCGTTACGGACATCGGGATTCCGAAACCTTGCCGATACCGAATCAGATATCCGGGGGAAGGATGTTTTTCTGATCGGGGAAAACGGGCAGGGTAAGACCAATTTTCTGGAAGCCCTGTACTTCTGTTCCTATGCCTCATCCTTCAGGGGGGTCAGGGATTCTGAACTGGTTCGTACAGGGGAAAAAGACTGTTCCGTATCGGTGGCCTTAGGGGGTTCCCTCTATGACCGGATACTGGTAAAGGTGGAAAACAACAAGAAAACGGTGGAGATAGATGGGAAACGGACGGAGGATCGGAAGGATCTGCTCTCCGTCGCGCCCTGTATTGTATTCTGTCATGATGATATGGAATTTGTCTCCGGAAGCCCTGAACGGCGGCGCTGGTTTTTTGATCAATGCCAGAGTCTCTACGATCCGGTTTATCTGGATGATCTACGGAAGTATCGCAGGGTACTGAAGACCCGGAACGCGGTTCTAAAGGAAGACCGGGGTTTTTCCGGAAGCAGCCGCAGTGCCGTTTTGCCCCTTCTTGATACCCTGGACCCCCAGCTGGCGGCCTATGGCCTGCGGATCATGCAGAAACGGGAAGAATCCGCCCGGTATTTTTCGGAGATCTTCAGCCCCCTGTATGAGGAAGTCTCCGGCATAGGGGGCATCGCCATCCGCTACGTTCCCTCCTGGAAGGGAGAGACCGCCGCGGGGGTAGAGGCTTTTCTGACAGAACGCCGGGAAGGGGATATATCTTCAGGGACAAGCCTCTACGGACCCCACCGGGACCGGTATAGCTTTACCTGCGGTAGTATGGAATTTGCAGGGAAGGCTTCTACCGGTCAACGGCGTCTCCTCGCCCTCCTCCTCCGTATCGCCGAGGCCCGCCGCTTCTCCCAAATGGACGGTAAAAATCCCATACTCCTCCTGGATGACGTACTTCTTGAGCTGGATCCTCAAAAAAGGCGGAAATTTCTCTCCGTTATGCCCGACTACGATCAGGCCTTTTACACCTTTCTGCCGGAGGAACGGATAGATCGGTACAACAAACCGGACACCCTGGTGTATACTGTTTCAGCGGGGTGCCTTTTGAAATGAAAAAAGCCGGAGATCTGCTTTCGGTTATCTTTGATGATGAAATATTAAAGAAAGCCCAGGGATACCATAACTTGTTTTCCTCCTGGAAGATCATCGCGGGGGATAAAATCGCCGCCCATTCCCGGATTGTGGAACTGGAACGGTACGTTCTTTTGGTGGAGGCGGATCATCCGGGCTGGATACAGATTCTGCGGACCAAACAGAAGGACCTCCTTAACGCGGTCCGCCGCCGTTTCCCCGACCTTTCAATCAACGGCATTGCCTTCCGTTTATGCCGGGACCCCGGGGTTTTTCAGCGGGGTGACAGGCGGGGGGATGCTTCGGAAGGGGAAAGACCGGCCGCGGACGGTGCAGAGGAGCCTTTGGCGGCGGAATCTCCTCCGGAAGCTCCTGAGAATTCGGCGAAAGAAGCGGAGCCCCCGCGGAAGGGCTACGATGCCATTACGGATGAACATTTCAAGGAGACCCTGCAGCGGCTGGAGCGGAGCATCGCCTTAAAAGAGGCATCCCTTTCAAAAAAGAAAAAGCCCCGATGAGGTATCATGATGATAGACATGCCACCTGCCGTCTCTGTCCCCGGGATTGCGGTGTCCCGAGGCTTCAGGGCGGCGTCCCGGGGTACTGCGGAGAAACCGGTGAACTGCGTATCGCCGCCGCCTCCCTTCACCGGGGCGAGGAACCGCCGGTAACCGGCGCGGGCGGTTCGGGGACCATCTTTATAACCGGTTGTAACCTGGGCTGTGTATTTTGCCAGAACTACCGGATATCCCGGGAAGGCGCGGGGGCCGTGGTTTCCGGGGACGAATTTGCCCGGATATGCCTTGCCCTTGAGGAGCGGGGAGCGGAGAACATCAACATCGTTACCGGCAGCCACGCCGTTCCGGCTATAGTTATGGGAATCCGGCTGGCCTGTTCCCGGGGCTTGTCCCTCCCGGTGTTCTGGAATTCTTCGGCCTATGAGAACCCCGCGGCCCTTTCCCTGCTGGAGGATACGGTGGACGTGTATCTGCCGGACCTTAAAACCCTGGACAGTGAGTTATCCCGCCGGTTTTTTAATGCCCCCGATTACCCGGAACATGCGGAAAGGGCAATCCTCCGGATGCTGGAGGTCCGGGGGAAGCTCCGGTACGCCCCTGCCCGGGGAACAGACGGAAGCGAAAACCGGGTCCTGGTTTCCGGGGTCATCATCCGCCATCTGGTGCTGCCGGAGCGCCTTGAAGCCACCCGGGAGGTGCTCCGGTGGTTTGCGGAAAAAGGCCGGGGAAGGGCGCTGTTCTCCCTGATGACCCAGTACACGCCGGTTACGGCCGCTCCTTCCGGCGGCCTGCCCGGGCGCTGCATCAACGAGGCGGAATATGAAAAGGCCCTCCGGTGGCTCGAAGAATTTGAGATCGAGGACGGTTTTTACCAGGAACCGGTCCACGATACCGATTGGCTTCCCGACTTTGAACAGGAGAATCCCTTTTCCTCAGACCTTTCCCTTCCGGTCTGGCATTGGAAACAAGGCTTTATTTGATGTATAGTTTATTTAATCTCTGGCGGAATACATGATATGATGGAATATCTGGCGGATTTTTTTGATGTATAAAAGGGAAATACTGGAATCCCGGCCTACTCCGATAGAAAACGGAAAGCCCCTACAGGGCACCTGGATCCGGGCGTTTGAGCATGTGGATCTCCTGAGCATACAGCGGCCCTTTTCCGTGCCCCTGCCCGGCTGGATACGGGACTGCCGTATAAAAGAATGGGAATCCTTTGCCGTTCAGGACGATAATTTCTATCTTAACGCCCTCCTGATCAATCTAAAGTACTACCGGGTGGCCCAGGCATTCCTCTATGAAAAGGCGGCGGGGAAACGGATGTTTTTTAAAAAGATCCTGCCCTTTAGCGGATGGCATCTTCCCCGGGGATTGGCAAATGCCTCTGTTGAAAGCCGATCCCTGGGTTTTTTTTTCCGGATCCACAACTGGCTTGACGCCGGTACCATACGGATCGACCTGAACATGCAGGCTTCCCGGAACCGGCCGGCCTTTACCGCCCATTTGAAATACGATTCGGATGAAAAAAAAACTACTCCCCTGGTGGTGAATCTGCCCTTTTCCGAACGGCGTTGTCTGTACGCCTATAAGACCCTGACATCGGTCAGGGGGGACATGGTATTCGGAGGCCGGCACATATCCCTTGATCCGGCGAAAACCATCGGCATATTTTGTGATTTTAAGGGGTTTTACCCCTACCGTATGCGTTCCCTTTGGTGTACCGCCTTTGGAATAGACGCGGAAAATCGTCGAATTGGTTTTAATATTGCCGAAAATCAAACCAGGGAGACGTATAAAAACAATGAAAGCGCCCTGTGGGTAAACGGCCGCTTAACTCCCCTTCCGCCGGTACGGATAACTATTCCAAACGGAATCGGGGCGGACTGGGTGATTCAGGACATGGAAGGTATGGTGGATTTGACCTTTACCCCCCGGGAACCGGTTAGGAGCGCCCTTAATCTGATTCTTACCAGGGTAGAATACGATTCACCCCTTGGTTTTTATAATGGAATGTTGGTAGATTCAGAGGGGAAAGAGATTCCGATACGTAACCTCTGGGGAATAGGAGAGAAACTGTATCTGCGGGTATAAATATGGCAAATAAGGAAAAGGCGATATACGCTCCCGGGGAACTTACCAAAGTCAGGGAAAAATTAGGCGATATTGACGATACTGAAGCGAAAAGGCTGGCGCAGATACTGGGCGGCGAAGTTGGGGTTGAACGGAGCAAAGATCCGGAGGCTTCCCAAAAGAAGCCGCAGGTCCGGAATCAAACGGTGGATGTTAAGGTCGGCGGCAAAGGCTCCTCCGGGCATCCGATACACCGGGTCGAAGTCGCCGCCGATCCTGATACCAGGACTCCCCGGAGGAAGGCTCACCGTAAAAAAGGTTCCGATCCATCCGATAATCCCTCAATTCCCATTAAACTCTCCTATCGTGAACGGGTCAAGATGGACCGGTATGCCGGGCAGACGGAATTTGAAATAAAAACCCTCACCCAGGTTTTTAGGTCGCTTCTGTCGTTTTTTTCCGAGGTTCCCGATGCGGTAAGTTCCGCCTTTGTAACGCGGCGGCTTGACGAATACTATAAACGTATTGAGCAGGTGGTTACCGCTACCCGAATTCTGCTGCCCCGGAACAATCTGCCGCGGAACGAACGGTTAAAAAGGTCCTCCCCGACCGCGTTTGCCGTCCTGGATACCATACGGCATTGGAGTCTTGAGCGGTTCAGCACCGATCTTGCCACGGTACAATCCCATCCGCGAAATGTTATAGTCGCTGACCTTGAGGAGATTCTCAAGGTAATATACAAACCGCTTTTTATACTGGAACGCCTGGATTTTGATGCCCATATAAAGGAATCCTATAAACTGCTCTATAAAATAGTGTATCTTGAGAATCCTATCGACGGGAAGGACAGGAATCAGGAGTTGATCCGTACGGCCCTGGGCGGTTTAAGCATAATTCGCCGGGATATCCGCTTTCTCCTATACCCCCTGTTGTTAAAAATATTGTCCGATCGCTGGCTGCCCTATGAGTCCTTTTTTATAGAACGGAAACGGCGGCTTATGGCATTTCTGAATGTAAGTGAAAACGATCAGATCGTTCCCGCTGAAATTGCCAGGCAGGTTACGGATGACAAGATCGATACCTCCCCGGAAGAGGGCGAGGATGATCCCGACGATCCGGAGGTTGTTGAACGGAAGGCCAGGCAAATGGCGATTGAGGCGGAACGGAAAGCGGTTGACCGGGGAATAGCCATCCTGGAATCACTCTTTCCCAGGGCCGGCTGGGAACGTTTGCCCGAATTCCCCGATCTGTACCCCTACTTTTTGGATGTTTTTGCCCTGAAAAGGGATTATGTCCTGATCCCCCCCACCGATCCCATGCTGCAGATCGGGATATTGAGCCGTATTCTGGAGGAACTCTTCTTTGGGATCCGGTATGTCTCCTTTGGGGTGATACCGGGATCCGATAAAAACACTCCGGAGAGGATAGATGACGCGATAGGATCCATTATCAACAATTGGCAGCATTACCTGGGAATCAGTATTGATAAGGAATATTTTCCCCGTCTGTCGGAGTATTGCCGTATCCTGGAGACCACCTCAGAATCCCGAACCTCCGGTTATGCCAAACGGCTTATAAATGAACTCCACTGGATCAAACGGCTCTATTT
>JAITRD010000129.1 GCA_031288575.1 Treponema sp.
AGCTTTCTCCTGGGTCTTTTTCTGATGATGCTTTTTGCTATCAAACTGCGGTGGTTTCCGGTATCGGGGTTTAAGCCCCTTTCCGCGGGTTTGATTGTCCATATCCGTTCCATTACCCTTCCGGCGGTGGCCCTGGGTTTCATGTATTCCGCCCTGATGATGCGGATGACCCGGGCCTCCCTCCTGGAAACCTTCACGAGCGATTATATACGGATGGCAAAAGCCAAGGGGGTCCCGGAAATAATGCTGGTGGCAAAACACGCCCTGCGGAACGCTTTGGTACCTATTCTGGCGGTGCTGGGCCAGAGCTTTATCGGGGCCCTTTCGGGGGCCACCGTGGTTGAGTCCATGTTCGGCGTTCCGGGGATCGGCTCCCTGGTGGTCAGTTCCATCGGGCGCCGGGACTTTCAGGTGGTCCAGGGGGTGGTTCTGCTTATCGCCCTTTTTAATGTGGCGGTAAACCTGGCGGTGGATCTCCTCTTCGGCCTGGCGGATCCCCGGATCCGGCTCTCCGGGGACCGTTAGGGTTCTCCGGATTTTGACTGGGTCTGGCGTCCGGCACAGTTATTATTGAACGATTTTGAATAAGGCAGGAACATGAAGACAAAAACCCTTGATTATACGGAGATGCTGAAACTCCGCCGGCAACTGGCCCGGGAGCAGCGGGAATTAAAGGTAAGGAAGTTCCTTAAAAACAGGCAATCCGTGGCGGGTTTGACGATAGTGGTGTTAATCCTGCTTGTTGCCCTTTTTGGGCCCTTTTTTATCAAAACCTCCCCCTTCGCGGTGGACGTGATAAACCGTCTCAAACCCCCTTCGGCGGAACATTGGTTCGGCACCGACACCCTGGGCAGGGATCTCTTTACCCGGGTGGTATACGGGGCGCGGATCTCCATGCTCGTCGGTTTTTCCGTTGGGATCATCTCCACGGTTTTGGGGATGGTGATAGGTTTATATGCCAGTTACAACCCTTTCCTGGATAATGTCCTCATGCGCATCTGCGACGGCCTAAAATCCATCCCTTCTATTCTTATGGCCATCGCCTTGATGACGGTTTTGGGAGCGGACGTAAAAAACGTGATTTTCAGCCTCGCGGTGGTCAGCACCCCCAATATGGGCCGCCTGGCCCGTTCCGCGGCGCTGGTAGTCAGGGAGCAGACCTACATCGAAGCCATGAAGGGCCTCGGGGCCAAGTCCCGGCGGATCCTCTTCCGCCACATTGCCCCCAATATCATCTCCCCCCTGATTGTGCAGATGACCTTTGTTTTTGCCTCGGCCATTATCACCGAAGCGGCCCTGAGCTTCCTCGGGGCGGGGGTGCCTGCCCCCCAGCCAAGCTGGGGGAGCATTTTACACGAGGGGCAAGGGGTTATCTATACCGCCCATTGGATGATCCTCTTCCCGGGGCTTATCACCGCCCTTACCGTTTTGGGGCTTAACCTCTTTGGGGACGGTATGCGGGATCTCCTGGATCCCCTAAGCAATTGAGGAGGCAATAATGAAGGACGGGCCGATATTAACCATTCAGGATCTTAGCACCAGCTTTTTTACCGAGCGGGGGGTTCTGAAGGCGGTAGACGGGGTTTCCTTTTCCGTAGAGCCCGGGGAGATCCTGGGGCTGGTCGGGGAATCGGGGTGCGGGAAAAGCGTTACTTCCCAGTCGATACTCCGGCTTTACGATGAAAAACACCAGGTTGCCTATTCGGGGAGCATCTTCTTTAACGGCAGGGATATCCTCAATATTCCCAAGCAGCAGATGAAGAAGATCCGGGGCGAACAGATAGCCATGGTTTTTCAGGATGCCCTAAGCTCCCTGAATCCGGTATACACCGTGGGAAACCAGATCGCCGAAACCCTGATGATCCACCGGAAGATTAAAAAAGCCGCCGCCTGGGAAGAGGCCATAGAACTCCTCCGCCTGGTCGGCATCCCCGATCCGGTAAAACGGATCAGCCAATTCCCCCATGAGCTTTCCGGGGGCATGCGCCAGCGGGTCATGATCGCCATTGCCCTGGCCTGCGGCCCCCGGCTGCTCATCGCCGATGAGCCCACCACCGCCCTGGACGTAACCATTCAGGCCCAGATCATGGATCTTATCGTGGATCTTAACCGGCGGCTCAATATGGGGGTTATCCTCATTACCCACGATTTGGCGGTGGTGGCCGAAACCTGCCGCCGGGTGGTGGTAATGTACCTGGGCCAAATTGTGGAAGAGGCTCCGGTGGAGGAACTTTTTGACAATCCCCGGCACCCCTATACCTTGGGTTTGCTCAAGTCCATCCCCCATATCGACGGGGATAGGAAGGAGGGTCTCTATATGATTCCCGGCACGGTTCCCCTCTTGAACCGGATCCCCCAGGGCTGCCGTTTTGCCGGCCGCTGCCAATATGCGGAAAGCCGCTGCCATGGGGAAACCCAGGAACTGCGGCACTATTCGGAACATCATAGGGTCCGCTGCCGGAAAGCGGCGGATTTGGGAACCGGCCTGGGGCCAAAAAATGCCGGGTAAGGGGTTGATATGAAAGGGTCGCATGAAGTTATTATGGAGATTTTCGAAATAACCAAATATTTTCCCGTCAGGAACCTTTTCGGCAAGGAGATTAACCAGGTAAAGGCGGTGGACGGTGTCTCCATGACCCTCTATAAGGGGGAAACCTACGGCCTTGTGGGGGAGACCGGCTGCGGCAAAAGCACCTTCGGCAGGACCATCATCCGGCTCCACGAACCCAGCGGCGGCACGGTGGTGTTTAATAAGCAGGACATCACCGCCATCCGGGAAAAGGACCTGCGTCCCATCCGGCGGGATATGCAGATGGTTTTCCAGGACCCCTATACCTCCCTTAACCCCCGGATCCGGGTGGGGGATATGCTCCTGGAGGTTTTATGCATCCATGAGATAGGGCGCAACAATTCCGAACGCATGGCCCTGGCCATGGAGATTTTGGATAAGGTGGGATTGCGGACGGAACATTTTTACCGTTACCCCCATGAATTTTCCGGGGGCCAGCGGCAGCGGATCGGCCTTGCCCGGGCACTCATCCTCAATCCAAAACTTATTATCTGCGACGAACCGGTTTCGGCCCTGGATGTTTCCATCCAGTCCCAGATTATCAACCTCCTCCTGGAACTGCAAAAACAGGATAAACTTAGCTATCTTTTTATCGCCCACGATATCAGCGTGGTTAAGTATATTTCGGACCGTATCGGGGTTATGTATTTAGGGCACCTGGTAGAAACCGCCCCTACGGAGGCCCTTTTTTCCCGGACCCTCCACCCCTATACCCAGGCCTTGCTTTCCGCCGTGCCGGAACCGAATCCCCGGCGGTATAAAAAAAGGATCGCCCTGACGGGGGATCTGCCCTCCCCCCTCAATCCTCCCCCGGGCTGCGTTTTCCATACCCGCTGTTCCCAGGCCATGCCGGTCTGCTCCCGGGTAAAACCGGTCTTAAAGGCCCCGGGGGGCCAGGCAGGGGACGAAGAACACCGGGTTGCCTGCCATCTATACAACCTGGAAGATCCCTATATACAATGGGCGGCAAAGGAAAACGAAGAGGTTAAAGAAAAGGGAGAACTTGTGGTATGAAGCTTGAACAAAAGGCTGAGGCATATATCCGGGAGCATGAAGAAGAGGCGTTAGAACTCCTGAAAAGCATCGCCCGGATCCCCGCCCCTTCCTGTTTTGAAGAAAAGAGGGCGGCCTTCGTAAAACAATGGCTTGAGGACCAGGGCGCCCGGGGGGTCTTTATTGATGAGGCCCTTAACGTGGTTTATCCCCTGGGGGATACGGGGAAAAACCGGCTGGATGTTTTTATGGCCCATACCGATGTGGTATTTCCCGATACGGAAGAGTTGCCGGTCCGCCTGGAGGAAGGCCGGATTTTCGCCCCCGGCATCGGGGACGATACGGCAAACTTGAATGCCCTGCTTCTGGCGGCCCAGTATATAACCCGGGAAAAACTGAGCCCCCGGGACGGCAGGGGGCTGCTCCTGGTGGCCAATGCCGGAGAGGAGGGGCTCGGCAACCTTAAGGGGGCCCGGCGCATCTGCGCGGATTATGGGGACCGGATCGACAACTTTGTTTCGTTTGACGGAACCTATGAAAAAATCACCTCCCGGGCGGTAGGATCCCGGCGTTACCGGATCAGGGTTTATACCGAAGGGGGACATTCCTACCAGGATTTCGGGAACCGGAATGCCATTGCCTACCTGGCCTCCATGATAGATACCCTCTATGCCCTTAAGGTCCCCGAAGGAGGGCGAACAACCTACAATGTGGGTACCATCAGCGGGGGAACTTCGGTGAATACCATTGCCCAAAAGGCGGAGATGCTCTACGAATTCCGTTCCGACAGCGGGGAGGATCTCCGGTACATGGAAGATCATCTGGAGGCGGTCTGCGCCGCCTACCGAGCCAAGGGCATTACCCTGGAGCGTGAACTTGCCGGGGAAAGGCCCTGTTCCGCTCCGGTGGACCCGGCAAGGCATGAAGCCCTCCTGGCCCGGGGCAGGGAGGCGATTAAAGAATATACCGGCATCGAAGCTTCCCTGACCGCAAGTTCTACCGACAGCAATATTCCCCTCTCCCTGGGCATCCCCAGCATGACCCTGGGCTGCTATTACGGAAGGGGGGCCCATACCTATGAAGAATGGGTAGATATCGCAAGCCTCAAGGCCGGGTACCGAATTGCCTTTGCGCTTTTGCTAGATGCCCTTTCAAGATGACGGGGGAGGCGGCAATTCGTCAAAAAGGGAGGGCGTTTCTTTTGAGAGCGGATGGAGGTTCCGGTTTTTTGCCGGGGGTACCCTGGGGCGGTCAAAGGTTTTGGTACCAAGCAGGATTTTTTTCCATTTAATGATGCGGTTCAGGGCTTCCAGGGGAGTTATCCGATCCGGATCCAGGGCGGCGATTTCTTCGATAAATTCTTCAAGGGTTTCATAGGGTAAGGGAGGGGGCGTCTCTTCCTGCGTAGCTAAGGGGGTTAAATCCTTAGTATTCTGAAAAACCGGCCCGTTTTCTTTAAGCCGGGCCATGATATGTTCCGCCCGGTACAACACATGCTCATTGAGCCCTGCCAGGCGGGCCACATGGAGCCCGTAGGATTCTGCCGACGGGCCTTCTTTGAGTTTCCGTAAAAAGACGATCTCTCCCTGCTGGTCCAAAACTTCCATAGAACGGTTGACCATGCGGGGATTCTCAAGACGGGATAATTCATGGTAATGGGTCGCAAAAAAAGTCCGGCATTTGATGCGATCCAACAGTTCCTCGCTTACCGCCCAGGCAATGGCAAGACCGTCAACGGTACCGGTTCCCCGGCCAACCTCATCCATGATTACGAGGCTTTTTTCCGTGGCCGTATTGAGGATATAAGCCGTTTCATTCATTTCCACTAAAAAGGTTGATTCTCCCCGGGCCAGGTTATCGGTAGCCCCGACCCGGCAATAGATCCGGTCCGCCATGCCGATAAAGGCTTCCCGGGCAGGGACAAAACTTCCCGTTTGGGCCATAATCGTGATAATCGCCGCCTGCCGGAGATAGGTGGATTTACCTGCCATGTTTGGCCCGGTGATCAGGACAAAGGAAACCCCCTCCCCTTCCAAAATAATATCGTTGGGGATAAATTCCCCCCGAGGCAAATGGGCCTCCACCACCGGGTGGCGGCCTTCTTCTATTTTTAAGCGGCTGGATTCCTCCAATACGGGACGCACCCATCCCTGAATGGTTGCCGCCCGCGCCAAGGACTGGGCGACATCCAATTCGGCGATGCGCCGGCTTGTAGCGGCTAACTCCGGGAGGAGTTCCTTGGCCTTATCCCGGAGTTCCAAAAAGAGAAGCTTTTCGAGTTCGATTATTTTGTCGGAGGCGCCGTTAATTTCCGATTCGAGACGGGCAAGCCGGTCGGTCGTAAAACGCTCCCCCCCGACAATGGCCTGGCGCCTGATAAAATAGGGGGGAACCTTGGACAACTGTATCTTGGTAACCTCGAAAAAGTAGCCAATCAAACGGTTATACCGGATTTTCAGGCTGGGAATCCCCGTGGCTTTCCGTTCCTCCTCAAGATAATCCTCCAGAAGTTTCCGCCCGTTATCCCGAAGCCGGCGGAGTTCGTCTAAGGCAGCGTTAAATCCTTCCCGGATCAGGTTCCCTTCGGTTAATAAGATGGAAGGATCATCGCAAAGTCCCTGTTCCAGGAGTTCCCGAAGCTCCCGCAGACGGACAAATCCCTGCTCCTTTAGGGATAAGGCCCGGGAAGACTCAAAGGAAGATGCCAGTTCTCCGGTGATTTTTTCGACAGACTCAAAGGCGGCAAGGGCGTTTTTTATCGACGTCATATCTTTGCCATGGGCCCGATCCATGGCAAGCCGGGAACAAAGCCGCTCCAGGTCCGGAGTTTTCCCCATAATTTCCCGAAAGGCCGAAAGCCGCCCCTGATCCCGGTAGAGGATTTCCGCCATGTCAAGCCGCTTATTAATGGCCCCTAAATCCCGCAGGGGGTGGAGGATCCTCCATTTGAGAAGCCGCCGCCCCATGGAAGTCCGGCTTTCATCCATCACTTCCAGGAGGGAAAACCGGGCATCCCCGTCCCGCAGATTACGGATAAGCTCCAAATTCCGCTGGGTTGATTCATCAATCCCCACATATTCGCTGTCCTGGTAGACGATGACCGATCTGACATGAGGAATAAGGCTTTTTGCGGTATCGTCCAGATAATCCAGGAGCGCCCCCGCGGAGATTAATTCGGGGGAATTAGGATTCAAGCCGAAAGCCTTGAGGCTCGCGGCGCCGAACTGTCTTTTCAGGCGTTCCAGGCTGCGGGGGCTGTCAAAAAGCCAGTCCGCCCAGCGATTTATTACGAGAGCGGGCCGATTTAAAATGGCATCCGCAATGGCGCTTCTTTCTTCCAAAAGGGATTCCTGAAGGACAATTTCTTTGATCTGCAGCCGTTCAAGTTCCTGGCGGAGCCGTTCCGCGGCCCCTTCAAAGGGAAAGGAGGTGGCATAAAAATCGCCGGTAGAAAGATCAATATAGGCAAGGGAGAGGGATTTTGCCGTAGAAGCGAGGGCGCCCAAATAGTTAAAACTGCCCTTATCCAGGTAGTCTTCGTCTATACTGGTTCCCGGGGTGATAACCTCTACCACCTGGCGATCGATAATGCTCTTGCCCTTAACCGGTTCGGAAATTTGTTCGCAGATGGCGATTTTTTTCCCCAGTTTTAATAAACGGGCAATATAAGACCGTGCCGCGTGATAGGGAATTCCGCACATTGGAAGCCCGTTACGGCTGGTGAGCGTGAGATTAAGCAGGGCAGAAACTTCTAAGGCATCATCGGAAAACATTTCATAGAAATCACCTAAACGAAAAAAAAGTACATCTCCCTGGTGATCCTGTTTGATCCGCCTGTATTGATCCAACATGGGACTGGACTCGGCAGAACTGATATGGCCTCCTTGGAAAAACAGAACACGCTTAAAAGCATCGACGCTTTTAAAGCATCAATTTGTAAAAATGTCGATCTAATAAGAAATTGGCAAAACTAGCTATGTAACTGTCTCATTGTATAAAAAATAAAATATTACTGCTAGGGATTCTAAAAAATTTTGTTATAATTCCTAGCAGCGCAGCAGACTGCTAACGGCCGGCTTTAGTCAGTAAATTTTGAATAAGCTTATCCGTTATATCCACGGTAGGGCTATACCAAAGAATGCCGGTATTTTCTTTTAAATTAAGTACCATACTGTACCCCTCGCTTTCAGCGATAAAACGAATTTCGTCATAAACCTGTTCCAAAAAAGTCCCCGATTGGGTGAGTTTTTTTTTCTGATCCTCTAATTCCGCTGTTTTTGATTTATAATATTCCTTAAGAAATTCAGATTTCCGGTAAATTTCATTCTCCAGCCGGAGAACCTGATCCTGTTCTCCCCGGTTTTCCGCGCTGATTTGGGCGTTTTTTAAGC
Source organism: Treponema sp. (assembly GCA_031288575.1). GTDB lineage: Bacteria > Spirochaetota > Spirochaetia > Treponematales > Breznakiellaceae > JAITRD01. The sequence continues at coordinate 7,954 of JAITRD010000129.1, forward strand.
TCTGAATTTCCGCGGTCATCCGATCAATTTCCGCCTGTACCCGGGCGCTGCGTTCCTCAAATTCCCGGACCGCCCGGGAATCCCGGAAAAAAGCAACGTATACCTTGGGGAGATCCACCACGGCAAAACGGGTAAGCTGCTGGGATTCCAGGAACCCTCCAAGGCACAATAAAAAAAACGCCATAATAGGGCACCACTTTTTCATCATAACCTCCGCTAATAGGTGGACAGGGCAAAGGAAATAACAAAATCTATCCCCGACGCGGCCTGGTTTGAGGGGTTAAAAAGGGCGCCCCCCTGCCATACCACCTCTCCGTTTTCCACCTTAAATCGTTTCGCGAAAAGAAATCTGAAGGGAAACTGGGGTATGGTAAAACGGAATCCTCCGCCGAAACTATACCGCATGTCCTCCTGCCGGAAATTGCCAAAGAAATTCCTTGGGGTATCCTTTACCCCTGCGGCGTCAAAAAAGAAATCCCAAGCCAGGATTCCGGGGGCCACGGGGATCCGGATTTCCGCCCAGTTTTCCCAGAGGGCATACCCCCGGTTATCGTATTCATTGGTCCAGCCCCGGCCAATAAACATCCCGTCCACCGCGAGTTTATTGGCGGGTTCAACGGCAGGGGCGTCATAAAAGGGCTGTTTAAAGATGAAGGAAAGCCCGGAATGGATTCCGAATACGGCCTTTAAACGATAGGTGTCCGTAAGGGGGATGTCAAAAAGGGTATGAAAATATTCTGCCTTGGTATCTGACTTGATATAATGTTCCTTTTCAAAACCAAAGATGCCGTAATACCCGAGGCGCTGGGTGCCGTAATAACCCCTGGAGGGATCATAAAAAACATCCCGCTGATCCAGGGAGACGCTGGTCCATACCGAATTCGCCGGGGTCCATTGATTATTCCGTTCCCTGATAACGGGATCAAAGGGCCGGTAAAGCTCGTCGTCGTAGGTATTCCGCACTATTCCCGAACGGATCCCCCCGCCGAGTCCCAAATTCCCCAAAAGGGTCGAAAAGCGGTAACCCGTGGAAATTCCCAAGGAAAGCCACCATTGGTTATATTCCATCCGGTATTCACTGGGGGGGAGTTTACTGGAATCTTTATATTCCTGGTAGGAACCGAAGCCGTCCGGATAGGCGTAGTCCTCGTCCCCGTTAAAAAAGGGCGGCTGAGAATCCATAGCGGTAAGATAGGAAGAATGGCGGAGGGAAAAATCAAAGCTTCCCGAAAGGGGAAGGCCGAAAATCCACTGGTGGGTATACTCCAGGGTTAAAATCTGGGTATCCGGAGAGGCGGTCAGTTCGGCGCCTACCATATTCCCGTAACCTAAAAAATTCCGGTCATTCCACTTTAGCATCCCCGATATGGGGAAGGAACTGTCGGTGGCTCCGGAAAAGGTAAGGCCGAATTGAATGTCCGTGGTCGGCTGCTCTTCTACGGTAAAAATAAGATCCATCAGGCTGTCGGTGCTTCCCGGAGGGGTTTCGGGAATCACGTTAGAAAAATATTGGAGGTTATAGAGGTTCCTCATCCCATCCATAACCTTGGTTTTGGAAAAAACATCACCCGGTTCCAGGGGAATTTCCCGGAGTATGACGTGGGTTTTGGTTTTTTGATTGCCCCGGACGAGGATGTTTTCGATATGGGCCCGGCCCCGTTCCAGGATGAATATTTTAAAGGAAATAATCCCCTCATCGGTATCCCGGACTTCCTCCCGGCTTATGGTGTTAAAAATATAGCCGTTTTCATAATAGAGGTCCGCGACGCGCTGGAGATCCGCCTCGACCCGCCGGGCATTAACCGTATCCCCTTCTTTTGAATAGACCAATTTGGCAAGCTGTTCGGTAGGAAAAATCCGGTTTCCCTCAAATTCCACTCCGCCGAACCGATAGATCCGGCCTTCATAAATTTTGAAGGTGATGGTCATATTATTGTTGCCCCGTTCGTCCTTCCGCACATCCCGGATCACATCGGTAACTTCGGCGTCAATATACCCCCGGTCCCGGTAATATTGGGTAAGGGCATCCCGGTCCGCAATAAGTTTTGAATCCTGAAAAGCGCCGTCGGTGAAGAGCCCCTTGCTTTTGAGGGAGAGCTGGCTTCGGAGGGTCCGGGCGGAAAAGGTAGTATTGCCCTCAAAAAAGAACTCTTCAATGATGATCTTTTCCCCTTCGGTGATATAAAAGATAACCTCAATGGAAGAATCCGGGGCGGTTTTTGATTCGGACCGGACCTGGACATCCGGAAAACCCTTTTCCAGGTATTTATTGGCAATAGCAAGCTCGTCAAGGCGCAGCTTAACCTGGTTAACCACATCGTTTATTTTAAGGGAAACCACATCCGCAAGCTCGGTCCTGCGGATACTGCTATTGCCCGCATAGGTAATCCGGGAAACAATGGGCCGTTCGGTAACGGTAAACCGGATAATGACCTCATTGCCCATTGAATCCGCCGGTACCGCGCTGGGGGTAATAAGATCAAAATATTCCAGGGCATAGAGTTTTCCCTGGAGTTCCCAAAATACATCATCATTAAATAAACGGCCGATAAAGGGTTCCACCACCCCCGCCAGTTCAGATGCGTTTACATGCTGTAAGCCGCTGAAAACCACATCTTTAATGGGTTTGCCCTGATACCATTCACCGGGTTCCTGGGCGGCCCCAAAAAACGCAACCACTGCGGTTAGAAAAACCGCCGCACATAAACGCATCAAAACTCCTTTCATAAATTAAAACGACCATCTCCATGTTAAAGTAAAGGAATTATCATTAATAAACAAATTTTCAGGATGCATAAGAACAATATTCCAGCGTATCGCCAAAAGGGGGCTGCGTAATTCTATACCAATATCCGGTTCTAATGTTAGCCCCCCGTAGGTTAGCCATCCGGAATTTATCTTGTTTTCATCATACCGGAAGGAAAACATTCCCTGGGCAAACATATCCGCCCCGATGTATTTACCGATAAAAATCGTCGTGTTATCAAAATAGTTGCCGGCCCCGCTTGTTCTGTCAACCTGTCCCTGCAGGCCCGTGGCCTGGATAACTGCGTTCTGCAGTACCTGGGTACGGACGGAAAACAAATCCAGGGAGAGAAAATCCCGGATGCCCCGTTCCAGCCGGCGGACTATACTGAACTGGGCCAGGACATCCGCGGTGGAATTTAAAAAGGCCCGCTGGACCGCGCCGGTAGATTCCTCCGGGATGCCGGTGAGGTTTTGCCCTAAAAGGGACAGGATATCAATCTGGGACAGGGGAGGATTGGATTCCAGCCGGGGGGTAAAAGATTGAAGGGGGGCGTTTTCGATGATCATGGAGATAGTAACCGGCCCGGCATCGGTCCGGTCCCGGATTTCCGCCCGGGCGCTGATCCGGGGCTCAAACTGGATTTCGTTTTCGTTGAAAGAGAGGATTCCTTCCCGAATATAAAAACTCCGCTCCGCATAAAATATCTCTCCTCCCCGGAGATTAATATCCCCCGTCACTGAATAACGGCCCGCCAGGCCGTCGTTTGAAATTTTTAGAACCGTTCCCATGTCCGCATAGGCCTGGAGCAGAGGAAATTCCGTAATCGGCCAAACGAATTCAACCTTCCGGCCGCTGGTTATGGCAATATCCACCGCTGTTGAAACCACATCTGGCGGCTCAAGGTTACGTCCTGAAAAAAGTTCGCTGGTATCCAGGCTTATTTCCGTGTCTTGGACGGTTAAGTTTCCGGAAACGGTAAAAATATAATCTTCCATGGACATATGAAGGTTCCCCGAGGTGTCGCCGCGGGCCAAAATGCCCATGACATCCATGTTAAAGGGAATGGCATGATCCGGCAGCACATTCACATCAATGGTAAACACATTGGGAATCCACCGGTCAAACCGGAACCACCCTGAAACCATCCCCCCCCCTTTCCCTACGGTAGCCGGAACCGGCCCGAAGCTCATTTCATTGCCCTCCAGAGTTACGGTAACGGGAACGGGCCGGATGGGAGCGGCCACATACTGGGGAACCAGGAGCTGAACGCTATAGCCCTCGGCAAGGCCGAAAAATTCCGGATCCCCCAGGGGACCGGCAATCCTTATCGAGGCGGTCACAAATCCCCCTGCCAAGGAAATGATCTCCTGGACCTGGGAGGGTATAAAACGTCCCAGGGAGGCAAGATCCACATATAAATCCGTTCCCTGGGCATCGATAGTTTTGGGGTTTACCGTTCCGACAATCGATCCCCGGACAGGGGAGGGATAAGAAAATCCGGCATAAAAATCCCCCTCCCGGGAAATCTGCATACGAAGCATATCCCCGGGACCTCCGGAAAGGGCCAAAAATTCATCGTCCCGGGAAAAGACAAACTGAAAAGGAGTTTCCGC
>JAITRD010000169.1 GCA_031288575.1 Treponema sp.
ATTAATAAAAAACGGCCGGCTCCCGGGAAGGATCCTAAGGCGCGGCCGGGAAAACGTTCCGATTATGGCATCCAATTGAGGGAGAAACAGAAACTTAAGAGAATATACGGGATGCAGGAAAAACAGTTTAGCCTCTTTTTTGACAGGGCCTTGCGTATGTCCGGTATCACCGGGGAGAATTTGTTTGTGCTTCTGGAACGCCGGCTCGATAATGTGGTGTACCGGTTGCGGTTTTCGACAAGCCGGAGTCAGGCGCGGCAGCTTGTTCTCCACGGTCATGTTATGGTAAATGGCAAGCGGGTGAATGTACCTTCCTATTTGGTGCGGGCCGAAGATGTGATAGAAATTGAAGAATCCAGCAAAAATCTTGTGATCATCAAAGATGCGCTTAAGGAATTTGGCAAGGCAGGAGTCATGCCCTGGCTCCAGCTTGATCCTGATGCCATGAAAGGAAAGTTTCTTGCAGCGCCGCGCCGCAGTGATATTACCGATCTTGCGGATATCAAAGAACAGATGATCGTTGAATTATATTCTAAATAAGGAGTCCCCATGGCCCGTAAGAACCTCCTTAAAGGAATCAAGCGTCCGAAAGGTATCACCTTTGAACACGGTGAACTAAAGCAAAACTATGGCAAGTTCACCGCTGCTCCTTTTGAGCCGGGACTTGGTACGACTATAGGAAATACGTTGCGCAGGGTTCTCCTTTCCTCTATTCAGGGATACGCGATTACATCGGTTAAGATCACCTCCTATGATGAGGAAGGGGTCCCCCACGGTGTTTCCAGTGAATTTGAAACCATCCCGAATATCGTCGAGGATACCCTTGAAGTCATTAATAATTTAAAGCAGATCCGGCTCCGCCTTCCCGATGAAGTCGAACAGGATGTGCTTTTGTATGAATGGTCCGGAAAAAATGAAATTAAGAGCGATGATTTTGGGCGTACCGGCCAGGTAGAAATCTTAAGCACCGGCCAGCATATTATGACTCTTATGGATAATGCCCGCCTTGAATTTGAGATCCAAATTGATCTTGGCCGCGGTTATGTCCCTTCCGAAGTGAATGAACGGTATGTTGAAGTGATTGGAACTATACCCATGGACTCGATTTTTTCACCGGTTAAAAAGGTAAAATTCGCGGTGGAACCTACCCGGGTCGGACAACGCAGCGATTATGATAAACTTGTTCTTGAAATTTGGACCGATGGAACCGTAAAGCCCGATGATGCCTTAGCGGAGGCTGCCAAAATAGCCAAGGATCATTTTTCTGTTTTTATTAACTTTGATGAACCCTACCTCGAAACCGGCGATGATGACGAGGATGATGAACGAATCCGTCAAATTCTTAATACACCGGTGGAAGAATTGGAATTATCGGTCCGTTCTTCTAATTGTCTTAAAAACGCAAATATAAAAACTATCGGGGAGCTTATCCGTAAAACCGAGGACGATATTGCTAAAACCCGCAATTTTGGGAAAAAGTCTCTCCAGGAGATAAAGGAAAAGCTCAAAGAATGGAACTTGAGCCTTGGGATAATCGATAACAATGTGCTTAAAAATGTGGTAAAAATTACTCCCCAAAAGGATGTAGAAAATGAAACATAAGAGAGGCTTTAATCCCCTTGAGAGGATGGCAGCCCATCGGAAAGCTCTTCACCGCAATATGGTTACCTCGTTGTTTAGGTATGAGCGCGTTAAGACTACCAAGGCGAAGGCCTTGGAAATTCGCCGGAGTGCTGAAAAATTGATAACCCGCGCAAAGGTTGATTCGGTTCATAATAGGCGTATTGTTTCCAGCCGCTTGTTTGATGAAGGCATTGTGGCAAAATTGTTTACCGATATTGCCCTTCGGATGAAGGAGCGTCCCGGGGGTTATACGCGGATTTTAAAACTTGGTCAGCGGGCCGGGGATGCTTCGGAAGTGGTAATTCTTGAGCTGGTTGATTATAAATTAGAAACCGATGACGCCGCCGATAAAAAGGCTAAGAAAACCGCCAAGAAGGAAGACAAAAAAGCCGCCGGAAGGGAAAACAAGAAAAAAACTTCTGAAAAGGCAAAAGCTTCTGCATCAGCGTAGCTTATAGGGAGATAAGGAAATGTCTAAAGCGCATAGAGGCAAGGGAATTCGGGAACTTTTTGCTCACGGGCGGGGCGAATGCCCGGTTTGTAAAAGATATAATATCAAGGTAATTTATGAGCAGGAAATAGACGGAGAAAAGCTTAAGGTCTGTAAAACTTGTAAAGCCGCGATAAAACACGGCAAAAAAAGTTTGGTTAAAGCAAATTAATTTCTCTCTTTAAGGTTGATCCTGATAGATAAAGGGATTTTCCTCAATAAGAGCAGAACCAAGGAGCCTTTGGGCCAGGCTTTTGAAAGCGGAAAGATTAATTTCGTTTCCCATCTGCCTGGTCCCGTGTTTTTTTGCCAGTTCTTCTGTATAATCTTTGAAGGGATATACCTTGAAACCGGTAAATTCCTTTTCATAATGGGTAATAACCGGAATGATCCCCGCCGTTTCAACCGCTACGGTTGATTCGGTTTTTTTTATTTTTAGGTACATCAGTCCGCCCAATAGGGTAGAACTTTTTACTTGCGCGGAAGCGAAATTTCCCAATGAATAAAAACACAACATGGTGCCGCCGTTTGGCCGGGGTATGGCGGAGAAGGGCTGGAGCACATGGGGATGATGACCGATAACCAGGTCTACCTTATGTTCCGCAAGAAATTTGCTCATCCTTTCCTGTGCGGCATTAGGGGTGTGTTCATATTCAACGCCCCAATGCATAGAGACCGCAAGAAAATCGCAATTGGGGCGGAGGCGGTCAATTTCTTCCGCCATCACCGCGGTATTGCCCAGGGATACGAGATAGGGTTTATCCTTGGGAACCGGCAGCCCGTTTGTTTCCATGGTGTAAGCCAGAAAACCAACCTTAATGCCTTTTTTTTCGATAATGACCTGCCTGCTCCGCTGTTCCGGCGATCTATGGATTCCAAGATACGCCGCCTTCGGGCGGGCATCCCAATAATCCATGGTGGCAAATACCGCCTTTTCTCCCTTGTCCATGATGTGATTCGTCGCGTGATTGACCACGTCAAAACCAACGGATAAAAGGGCGTTCCCCAGCTCTTGGGGGGTATTAAACCGGGGATAACCGGAAAAACCGAAGTCCTTTCCCGCTAAGAGGGTTTCCTGATTGATAAAGGCAATATCCGCCGGTTCAATATACGGCTTTATGAGGGAATAGATGGATTCAAACTGGTAGGTTTCGTTTTCCGGGGGCGGCTGGATCATCACATCGTGGAAGAGGTTGTCCCCGGCGGCAACCAGGGTAAGAAAGTCCGGCCCGGGGGGCGGTTCCTGAGCCGGTTCGGAGAACAAGCCCGGGAGCTGTCCGGCGGGCGGAACCGGTTCGGGGGAAACGCCCGGAGCCTCCCCGGAAAGCTCCTCCGGCGGCAGGGGTTTTTCCTGCATTTCCAGGGACTTCCGAAAGGCGCAGGAACCGGCCGGCAGAAGGATAAAAATAACAAGAGCGGCTAAGGGAAGCCCCTTCCCCCGGCGCCTTTGAAAATAGGTCCTCAAAACAAACACCTGCCAAAATTTGACATTTTAAAATTGCCAGACAAAACCGAATTTTCCCGGCCCTTGCCCAGAGAATAACATATCCGCCGCCAAAGGACAATGAACCGGTAATGAACCGGTATAGTTAAACTGGCCTCAGGGCTCCGCGGATCCTTAGCTAAGGGATAAAATACTGAATATTACCGGAATGCCCCGGATGTTTTTCAATATTTTTTTGAGATCCTCCGCCTGTTCCAACTGCATGGTAAAAAAACCCGTCAGCCGGTTGGGGGCGGTTTCTTCAAGGCGGCCCTCCACGAGGTGGCCCTGGTATTTTCTGATTGCCCCCTCTATTTCCGAAAAAAGGTCCGCCGATAACCGGGCTTCCACTTTAAAGCGTTTGATCAGCATGGGGTCCGCGTTTTCCCATTGGGTTTCAATTTTCCGTTCCTCAAAATCGGGGATATTTGCCAGGTTGGAACAGTTTTTCCGGTGGACGATGATTCCCCGCCCCCGGGACACATAACCGATAATGGCGTCCCCGATGACCGGATTGCAGCATTTGGCAAAGCGGATCATCATGTTTTTTTCATCCTCCACCCGGACCCGGAGGATATGGGGATCGGCGCCGGACTGCTGGAT
>JAITRD010000276.1 GCA_031288575.1 Treponema sp.
CTCGTTCCAAGTTTCAAGAGAAAGCTCTCCCTTAACAAAGGGAGGCAGACCGCGGGAATTAGATTCATTTGACATTTTGCAACTCCTCTTTATATTTCAAATAACACAGATAACACGGATCGAATTTCGCGGAAAATTTTATAAGGCGCCTCCGGGGACCTGTGTAGATAATCCGCATATCTCCTTCGGCAGACTCGGCAAGATTAAAAAAATTTACCATGGATTGTAAAAAAACACAAGAAAAAAGTCCGGGCAAACGGCGTTTGCCCGGAACTTAAGCCGTAAAAGGAAAGGGCCGGGGCTTTACCGGATTGGCTTGAATTAAGCCCTGGGGGTGTTTATAGTAAGCTACCTATGGATCACAAACTGCGGGCCCGCCGGTTCGGACAGGGGGCTGTTTTTTTATGCGCCGTCCTTTGGAGCACCTCCGGGTTATTTATTAAGCTGATAGACTGGCACCCCTTTGTCATCGCCGGATTCCGGAGTTTTCTGTCGGCCCTTTTTTTATTGGCCATCCGGTTTTTCTTTCTCCGGCAAAAAAAAAGCCCGCGGAAACAGCCCCTTTATATGCTTATGGGAGGCATCATGTATGCCGCCACCATGATAGGTTTTGTATACGCCAATAAACTCACCACCTCGGCAAACGCTATTTTATTGCAATACGGCGCCCCCGTCTGGGCGGCCCTCCTAGGCTGGTTTTTTGTCAAAGAAAAGCCCCATTGGGAACACTGGTTCGCCCTGGTCCTGGTCATAGGGGGGTTACTGCTCTTTTTTAAAGACAGCCTTAGCGGCGGTTCCCCCCTGGGAAACGGCATTGCGGTACTTTCGGGTATTTTTTTCGGGGCCCATTCGGTAGCCCTGCGGAAACAAAAAGAAGGCAACCCCATGGATTCCATGATCGCCGCCCACATCATCTGCGCCGCCGCCTCGGTCCCCTTTGTTTTTACCGCCTTCCCGGTTATTACCGGGAAGAGCCTGGCGGCCATCCTGTTTATGGGCTTCATCCAGATCGGCCTGGCGTCTTTCCTTTTTTCATACGGCATAAAGCGGATCAGCGCTATTCAGGCCATGCTCACCGCCATGATAGAACCGATCCTTAACCCGGTGTGGGTTTTTGCCGTAACCGGAGAAAAACCCAGCCCCTCCGCCCTTCTGGGGGGAAGCATCATTATACTGGCGGTTCTTATTTCCTCGGTTATCGGAAAACGCCGGGAAATGATCGTGGCCGGGGTTTAAAGCCTGTTGCTGCCGCTGAAAAAGGGGATCTTGACAATAGGTAAATGCCGTAGGTATATAAAGATCATCATGAAACAAATCTATATTGCCGCCGGGTGTTTCTGGGGGGCCGAAAAGTATTTTTCCCTTCTCAAGGGGGTAATCCGGACCGAAGTCGGTTACGCGAACGGCCGTACAGAAAGGCCTTCCTATGAGGATGTGCGGTACCACGAAACCGGCCATGCCGAAACCGTGCTGATTGAGTATGATCCCGCCGTGATTAGCCTGGCCTTTCTGCTGGACCTTTATTATGAGGCGATAGATCCGACTTCCCTGAACAGGCAGGGTCATGATGCAGGGATACAGTACCGTACCGGCATTTATTATACCGATAAGGCGGATCAGGAGATCATTGCGGAATCCCTCAAGGGGCTTGAAGCAAAAATCGGCAAAGCGGCGGCCATAGAATGTAAGCCCCTTGAAAATTTCTACACCGCCGAAGCATACCACCAAAAATACCTTGACAAAAATCCGGGGGGTTACTGCCATATCGGCCCGTCCCTGTTTGACCGGGCAAGGAAAGCGGAAGATACAAACTTAGCCGGTTCTTCAAAGGAAAAAGCCGCCCCGGGGCTCACCGGATCAGCATAGCGTCGCCGTAGCTAAAAAACCGGTACCCTTCCCGTATTGCCTCGGCATAACTGTCCAGGATGAATTCCCTGCCCGACGGGGGCGCTTTTGCCCCGGGAAGGGGGGATTCCGCGGGGCCGGAGCTTGTTTCGGCAAAGGCGGCAGCCAGCATCAGCAGGGAGGACCGGGGGGTATGGAAATTGGTAAAGAGGGCATCCACCGCCCTAAAGGCATAGCCGGGGTAGATAAAAATCGAGGTGGACCCCTCCCCCCGCCGCAGGGACCCTCCTTCCCAGGCTGTTTCCAGGGTACGGACGCTGGTGGTGCCCACGGCAACGATTTTCCGTTTTTCGGCTTTGGCCTTTTCAATTTGCCCGGCGGTTTTTTCATCAATAGAAAAAAATTCCTCGTGCATCAGGTGGTCCTCGACGTTTTCAGCCCTCACCGGGAGGAAGGTCCCCAAACCCACATGGAGGGTGATAAAGGCCGTTTCCATCCCCGCCGCCTCCAGGCGTTCCAAAAGCTCCCGGGTAAAATGGAGCCCCGCGGTGGGAGCCGCGACGGATCGGTCCGTCCCGCCCAGGCACATTGTCCCGTCCCTTGTCCCGGCGGAAGGCGGCAGGGCATAGACCGTTTGGTACCGTTCCCCGTCTTCGGGGGTGGTTTCCCGTTTGATATACGGGGGCAGGGGAATATGGCCGTAACGGTTTAGCCAGTCATCCCCCACGGGACGGTTAAAGGTGAGAAACCTAAAGGCCCCCTCCGTCCCGGTGATCTCCCCCTCAAGCCCCCCCTCAAACACATAACGGCTTCCGCTCCGCCGCCGTTTGGTCCGCCGAACCATAGTTTTCCAGGTCCTTTCGTTTTGCCGCGTCAAAAGAAGAAATTCCGTCCCCAGGCCGCTTTCGGGGGAAATGCCGTAGATCCGGGCCTTACGGACCCGGGAATTGTTAAAAACCAAAAGGGAACCGGGCTCTAAAAGGGAGGGAAGATCCCTTACCCGGCGGTGTTCCCGGGTTTTCGCGGCCCGGTCCAGCACCATAAGCCGGCTTGTTCCCCGTTCCGGGGGAGGATATTGGGCTATTAAATTTTCGGGAAGATCAAAAGAGAAATCCGTTACCTTCATGGGGCCCCTTGGAAAGTTTCAGATGTTCATAGGCCAGGGCGGTAACCACCCGGCCCCGGGGGGTGCGCTGGAGGAGCCCCGCCTGGATGAGGTAGGGTTCATAATAATCCTCCAGGGTTTCAATCGCCTCTCCTATGGAAATAGCCAGGGTCTCCGCGCCTACGGGCCCCCCGTTATACCGTTCAATGATAATCCTGAGGATCTCCCGGTCGTGTTTCTCCAGGCCCAGCTCATCGATCTCAAGCCGCTTGAGCCCCTCCCCTACCACCTCCCGGGTAATTTCCGCCATGCCGCCGTGCTGGGCAAAATCCCGCATCCGCCGCAGTAGGCGGTTCACCACCCGGGGAGTTCCCCGGGCAGATTTTGCCAGCAGGGCCGCCCCTTCTTCATCCACCGCGATTTTGAGGATCCCCGCGGAACGCCGGACTATGGCCTCCATATCCTTCTGTTCATAAAAAGAAAAGCGGCAGGTAATGCCAAAACGGCTGATAAGGGGACTTGCCACATTTCCCGCCTTGGTCGTGGCCCCCACCAGGGTAAAGGGGGGGATAGGAACCCGCAGGGTATGGGCGCCGGGCCCCTGCCCTATGACCCAGTCAAGTTCGTAGTCCTCCATGGCGATATAAAGCATCTCCTCAATGGCGGGCTTGAGGCGGTGGATCTCATCAATAAAAAAGACGGTTTTTTCGCTAATGGTGGTGAGGATCCCCGCCAGGTCCTTGGGTTTTTCCAAAACCGGAGCGGAGGTTACCTTAAAATCCACCCCCAGTTCATGGGCTACCACCTGGGCCAGGGTGGTTTTTCCCAAACCCGGCGGCCCGATCAGGAAAAGGTGATCCAGATTTTCATGCCGGGCCTTTGCGGCGGATATAAAAACCTCAAGATTTTCCTTCATCGCCGCCTGGCCCAAAAATTCAGCAAAATTCCGGGGGCGGAGGGAAAAATCCCGATCGTCCTCCTCAAGGGGTTTTTCGGGATGGACAATCCCGGCGGGCCTTTCCCCTTTGCCGGACCCCGCGCCCCCCGGAACGCCGGCCTTAGCTTTACCCATAATTCAACCCCTCACCGGCTCAAACGGACAATGGCTTCCCGGAAAAGAAGCTTTTCCTTTTCGGCGTCCCCTGTCCCGGGAGGAAGGGATAACTCCGCCGCGGCCAAAACCTCCGCCGCCGCCCGTTTATCATAGCCCATCTCCGCCAGGGCCTCGATGAGTTCCCCGTGGGGGGAAGGCCGCTCCGGGGCCGCGCGGACAATCCTGCCCTTGAGGGCGAGGAGCATCTTCTGAGCGGTCTTTTTGCCCAGCCCCGGCACCGCCTCAAGCCGGGCCAAATCCTCCGTTTCCAGGGCCCGTTCCAGATCCCCCTGGCCTATGCCCCCCATAATCTTCAGAGCCCCCCGGGGCCCTATGCCCTCAACCTTGAGAAGTTCCAAAAAGGTAGCCCGCCGGATCTCATCGGCAAAGCCGAAAAGCCGCATCTGGTCTTCCCGGTGGTAGAGCCAGGTATAGACCACCCCCTCCAGACCCGCCGGGGGAAGGCCGTTTATATCCGTGGCGGGGGCGGCGATATCCCACTCAATCCCCCCGGTCAGAATATATACCGAGTCGGCAAATTTTCCGGTAATAGTACCCCGGATGCTGTTAAACATAAAAGCACTATAACCCGGGGGGCCTCTTTTTTCAAGAAGAGCCTTGGATTATGATAAAACGGGAAATTTGGGTTTTGCCGCTCTTTCTCAACAATGCGGGGAAGACCGCAAAACCGCCGGGTAAAAGCTCCCTCAGGGGTTCAGAACCGAATGGGCGCAGCAGATTGCCGCCCCCAAAGCGTCGGCGGCATGATCCGGCTGGGGCGCCTCCGCAAGGCCCAGGATAATCCGGACCATCTCCTGGATCTGCCGTTTATCCGCCGAAACGATTCCCACCACCCCTTGTTTGATGGCATTCGGGGTAAATTCCCGGACCGGGAGACCCCGTTCCGCCAGGGCGGCGGCGATCACCCCCCGGGCTTCCGCTACGGGAATGGCGCTTGAGACATTCCTGCCGAAATAGAGGGTTTCCAGGGCGGATTCAAGGGGTTCCCATGAGTCCAGGATGGTCCGGAGGGATTCTAAAATAGAAAGAAGGCGTTCCGCCCGGGGGCGATCCGCCTTCGTTTCAATACAGCCGTGGGCAAGATACCGGATCCTGCCCTCCGCATATTCAACCAGCCCCCATCCGGTAGAGGCCAGCCCGGGATCAAGGCCGATTATCCGCCGTTTATTCAGCCTCAAAACCTTCGGGAATTTCGATATTGGAATAGACGTTTTGCACGTCGTCGTTTTCTTCAAGTTTTTCAATGAGCCTCACTACCTTGGCGGTAGCGTCATTATCCAGGGAAACCTCCGCTTCCGGGACCATGCTGATCTCGGCGCTTTGGGTTTCAAAACCCTTGTCGTTGATGGCGTTTAATACGGCCTCAAAATCCTCCGGAGCGGTGGTAACTTCGATAACCTCGTCCGAAAGGGCCACGTCTTCGGCGCCGCCGTCTATAGCGACCTCCATAATCTGGTCTTCGGTGTATTTTTCCCCGTCCAGAATGATAATCCCCTGGCGTTTAAAAAGCCGGGAAACGGAACCGGAGGTGGCAAGCTGCCCCCCCGCCCGGGTCAGGATATTGCGGATGTCCGCGGCGGCCCGGTTTTTATTATCCGTTAAAACCTCAATAAAGATCGCCACCCCTCCGGAAGCGTAGGCTTCGTAGATGAGTTCTTCATAATTCACCCCTTCCAGCTCCCCGGTACCCTTTTTAATGGCCCGGTCGATATTATCCTTGGGCATATTGGCGCCCCGGGCTTTTAAAACGGCGGTGCGCAGCCGGGGATTTCCTTCGGGGTCCCCCCCGCCCATACGGGCCGCGATGGAAATTTCCTTAATCAGTTTGGTAAACATCTGACCGCGTTTCGCGTCCGCGGCGCCTTTCTTGTGTTTAATAGTCGCCCATTTACTGTGGCCCGACATGGTAACTCCTTACATTCAACAATTAAAAACGCCCTAGCTCATTAAGGACATTTTAACAGACTTGCATATTAATAACACAGGACGAAAAACTTCGTCAATGGCTGGAAAGCGCCTCCCCTTGGCCGGCGCCGCGGGGTTTCGGCCCTAAATTAGGTCAAAAACCTGCCGGACCTAGGGGATGTCGATTTTGCCCGCCAGTATAGACTTTTCGATAGAATCCGTTACCAGTTGATCGTACCATTCAAAATTAAAGGGTTCCTTGGTTCGTATAATGGGTTTTAAAGCCAATTCCAGCGCGTCTTTACAGGGCTCGCAAATATCACGATGGGCAAAATGAAAATAATTACGTCCCGCCGTAGGCTGTTGAATCGTATGTTTACATACATCACAAGTTAGGGTTTTCATGACAAACTCCTTCAACGGACTTGTTCAAAGATCCGGCGGGTTCCCGCGGGCTAAGGCCCGTTTTTAATCTTACCATTTCTAATTATAGTACAAAAAAACCGGAATGTCGAGCTTATTATCAGGGTTCCCGCATTTCGTTTTGGGGAACCCGGCCTTCCCCGCCCTGAAAGCTAAAGCCGGCCCGGAAGATTTTGGAAAAAACCGGAATTCCCGATATAATTAGGATTATGAGTCAAGGTTTTTGTATCGGCGGCATTTCCTATCATTCCCGGAACGTGCTCCTGGTGGCGGAGCTGGGCACTTCCCACGGGGCGGATCCGGTAAAGGCCCGGGAACTGGTAGACGCGGCGGCCGAAGCCGGAGCGGGGGCGGTTAAGTCCCAAATAGTTTATGCCGACGAAATCCTCCACCCTAATACGGGGGAAGTTTCGCTCCCCGGGGGTAAAATACGGCTCTATGACCGGTTTAAGGAACTGGAAGTTCCCCCGGCTTTTTTCGCGGATCTAAAGGCGTATACGGAAAAGAAGGGGCTTTTATTCCTTTTAACCCCCTTCGGCCCGCGGAGCGCCCGGGAATTATTGGCCCTGAACCCCCGGGCGGTTAAAGTAGCCTCCCCGGAATTGAATTATACCGCCCTGCTCAAGGAACTTGCCTCCTTCGGGCTGCCGGTTCTCCTTTCCTCCGGGGTCTCAAAACTGGGGGATATTGAGGAGGCCCTGGAAATTCTGGCCGGGGAAAACCAGGAACGGGATTTGCGGAAAAGCATATGCCTCCTCCACTGCATTACCGCCTATCCTGCCCCTGAAAAGGAATATAATTTGAAGGTTCTGGAAAACCTGGCCGGCATCTTTGGCGTATCCCCAGGCCTAAGCGATCACAGCCTTGATCCGGAACTGGTTCCCGCCCTGGGAACGGCCATGGGAGCGGCGGTCATCGAAAAACATTTCTGCCTCTCCCGGAAAGACCCGGGGCTGGATGATCCCATAGCCCTTCCGCCGGAGGATTTTGCCCGGATGGCACGAGCGGTGCGCCGGGCCTCCGCCCTGGGCAGGGAGGAAACCCTCCGGGTGATAAGCGAAGAACGGGGGGCCGGATTGGTTCAGGCAGTCCTGGGCGACGGGGTAAAGCGGCTTGCCCCCGCGGAACGGGCCAACTATGAACGGACCAACCGTTCTATCCACGCCCTGCGGGATATTCAAGAAGGAGAAGGGATCACCCCCGGCAATATCGGGGTATTGAGAACGGAAAAGATACTGCGCCCCGGCCTTCTCCCTTCCTGGGAGTCAAAGATAATCGGCAGGAAAGCGGCTTGCTTTATTCCCGCCGGTGAGGGCATCCGTTTTGCGGATCTCCGGTGACCAATAAAAAAGCTTCTTGTCTTTTTTTTAAAAAAGAATAAAAATAAATTACGGAGTTTTATTTATGCCAATCGCACCCAACGGGCCGGTTTATTACTTGGAAAAATTTGGTGATCAAAGCATTGTCTGTAACCAGTATGCTTTGGCAAAACTTGGGGTGGAACGGAGCCGTTGTTTTCTTAAAATAGACGAATATGTTATCCTTTGCGTACCCTTTCAATTTGGTTTTAAACGTTCCCTATTCCTCGCGTCCCTGTCCAAACAGGAATTAACCTTTTTCCGGCGTTACGTTAACGGAATCATAGGCTTATCCATTACCTTTACTCCGGGCCACCGCCAGGAATCGATCAAATTTTTCATCCGCTGTACCCTGACAACCGTGGGGCAGATGAAAGACCGGGAAAATGTGGGCCTCCTTGCGGTGGATTATAAAGCCACCCCCAATGATTTGATTAATATGCTGGGAGGTTTTTTGGATCACCAGGACCGGCTGCAGGGGCTCTATGATGAATACGGGAATAAGCCGATAAAAATGACCCCCGCGGTCTCCAAGGAACTGGGGTATAATATGTTCGCCACAATCATGTCGCCGAATCACGAGGGAAGGCGGATCCAGATAGTCAGCCTGAGTACCAAAATCATTGAGCATCTTGAAGCGTCGAATGCCCCGGAACGGCCTGCGGGCACTTCCGTGGCTTATCAGATTTATTTTAAAAAATACCGGCTGTCCGTTGCCGGAACCGTCCGGCAGACATCGGTACTTCCCCAGGGTTTGGTCCGTACCGTTTCAAGCCTCGCCATAAGCCCGGAACTGGTGGAAATCATTGATGATTATTGGTACCGTGTCCATTCGAGCCCGACTTTAAAGATGCAAATCGTCCAATAGCGCCGCCCTTTACCGCCTAAACATCCCCTTATGGCAGATCCCTCCCCCATCCATCCGGAAATCTCTTCCCCCTTATAGGGAACAATGGCGCCTGCGGGGGAGTAAAATCCCTATAGGGGTCACTTGACCGAAGCTTTGCGCCATCTGGCCCCAGGGACAAAGACAAAACCTTCTCGCGCAAAGCAAGCGTGACCCCTATAGGGATTTTACTCCCCCGCAGGCAGCTTTTGTTACATTTCCCCAAGCTTGTAAGCCCCGGAAAAAGCAAGTATACTGGACCAATGGCTGCCTTTATCGAACCAAAAATACTCAAGGGCTTTCGGGATTTTCTTCCCCCCGCGGAAATAACCCGCCGTAATTTATTGGAACGGATCGAAAGCTCCTTCAGGAGTTACGGTTTTGTGCCAATCGACACGCCGGCCCTGGAATATGCGGAGATCCTCCTGGGAAAGGGGGGGGGCGAAACGGAAAAGCAGATCTACCGTTTCCGGGATAACGGGGACCGGGACGTGGCGCTCCGTTTTGATCTGACCGTTCCCTTTGCCCGTTTTATCGCCCAGCACCGGCAGGAATTGGTTTTGCCCTTTAAACGGTACCACATCGCCAAGGTTTGGCGGGGGGAAAACACCCAGCGGGGGCGGTACCGGGAATTCACCCAATGCGATTTTGATATCATAGGCAGCGACAGTCCCGGGGCGGATTTTGAAATTCTTCTTATGATGCGAAATACCCTCATGTCCCTTGGAGCGGGGGAACTCAAGATTCGGGTAAACCACCGGGGCCTTTTTAACCGTTTCCTCACGATCCAGGGGGAGGCGGAACGGTCCCCGGATATTCTGCGGATTGTGGATAAATTAGGAAAAATCGGCGAAGAAGCGACCCTGGAACAGTTGACGGAACTTACAGGGGGGGAAAAGGCCCGGAAGATCCTGGATTTTATCGGGGTCAAGGGTGATTTTGACGAAATTCTTAAAACCCTCACAGAAGCTTCGGGGGGGGAAAGCCCCGAATCGGAATGCCTGGGGACCTTGCGCCGGTTTATGCTTGATACGGAAACCGCCGGTTCCTTTGCCCTGGACCCGTCCATAACCCGGGGATTGGATTATTATACCGGGATAGTTTATGAGACCTTCCTGGCGGATTTGCCGGATATTGGGTCGGTTTGTTCCGGGGGCCGTTACGACAATCTGGCGGGGCTCTATTCCCGGGAAAGGATAAGCGGGGTGGGCTCCTCCATCGGCCTTGACCGGCTTATCGCCGCCCTGGAAGCCCTGGGCAAACTGAAGGGAACCCCTTCCTACGCCCGGCTTGGCATCGCCTGTGTCCGGGAAGAACAGGGGGGGCTTTACCAGGCCCTGGGGGAAAAGCTCAGGGCGGAGGGCATCCCCTGCGAGGTTTTCCTTGAGGGGGGCAAACTCACGAAGCAGTTCGTCCTGGCGGAAAAAAA